>CAZHBB010000050.1:16195-20294 GCA_964530185.1 uncultured Anaerolineales bacterium | reverse complement strand
TAGACACCTTTACCCGTTCCTGTGACAAATAGATGCAAATAAATCAATACGCGAACTGACCTCAGACCCAACCGTACTTTGACACCGTCGGCGCTGCTACAGCCTGGACAATAACCTACTCCATCGACAAGCGGCTCTCTCTCCCCTTGGCTCCCCTTCCGACGACCTCATAGACGACGTTGCTTATGTCCGGTCGTTCGTTGCGCTTCGGGGCTCGCTCAGGCAATTTGGCACTGCCATATTCGAGAATGAATTAGTCCTAAGGAGGAATGATGAAGACGGTTTTAGGTGTAATCCTGAGTCTGCTCGGTGCGGCGCTTATCCTGATACTCTTGCCATTTCTGGCTCACACCCTGGTCAACGCGCTTTTCGTGCTGGTGTTTCACCAACCCGTGCCGGGTTGGTGGTGGGGCCTCATCGGTCCGATCCAGAACCTGGTAGCATTGCCAATCCTCGCCTTTGCCTTCGTGATCAAGATGGGGCCCACTCTCTCACTGGTGCTGCCGTTGGTGGTCGAGCTGATCATTGCCGCTGTAGGGGCCACCCTGCTGATCGTGGGCTTGCGCACGCTGCGGCGCGCTCACCCTCGGACGGCCTGAGGACATCCTACAAGTGTGCTGATGAAAAGGAGTATAACAATGCATACCAAACTGCAATCCCTGGCCCGGCTCGGGCTGTCCGTAGCAATCCTCTTTCTCCTTGGGGCCTCATGCGCGCAGCAACCGACGGCTGAGCCGACGTTCGAAGCGCCTACAGGCACCACGGTGGTGCAGTGGTCCATCTGGGGCGGGAGCGAGCACCAGGCCCTTTATAAGAAGATCGTAGCGCTGTTTGAGGCCGAGCACCCTGACATCAAGGTACAAATGGTGACGGTGGCCGGGTTCACAGATTATCTGACCAAGCTACAAACGCTGTTGGCGGCGGGTACCCCACCCGACGTGATCACGCTGGGCAACGAGTGGTTTCCTGCCTTCCTGGCCAAAGGGGCGTTTCAGGATCTGACGCCCTTCGTGGAGAACGACCCCGATTTCACGCTGGATGATTACATTCCACTGACGCTCGAGGTCTTGACGCGCGACGGAAAGCTCTATGGGTTGCCCGCGAACTTCAGCGTCGATGCCTTGTACTACAACATGGACGCTTTTGACGAGGCAGGAGTCCCCTACCCCGACGAGACCTGGACCTGGCAGACGCTACTCGATGCGGCGCAGAAGCTGACCATACGCGACGACAAAGGACGCACCATCCGCTATGGGTGGTCGGACTCGGGGCTCAATATGTGGCCCTGGATCTGGCAGAACGGCGGGCAGGTCTTCGATGACGAGAGGAACCCCACGCGCTGCACGTTAACCGACCCGGCGGTCGTCGAGGCGGTGCAGTTCTACTATGACCTGTCGCTGAAACACAATGTTGCTCCCAATGTCGCCGAACTGCAGCAGACGCCGCAGCGAGAGATGTTCATCGCAGGACGCGTGGCAATGATCTACGACAACGTCGGAGCACAAGTATCGCTGGCGAAGATCTCCGACTTCCGATGGGATGTGGCAATGCTGGCAAAGGGCAAGCAGCGCGTCACACCCATGGCCGAGAACGGTTACGCTCTCTCGGCAGCCTCACAACATCCAGAGGCAGCATGGACCCTGATCAAGTTTCTCTCAGGGCCAAAGGCCGTGCGGGTAATCGTGGGGGCCGGAGGTGCGTTGCCCTGCCTAAAGTCATTGGCCAATTCCGATGAGTTCGAGATCAAACAAGCATTCCTCGATTCAGTGCCTTACTCACGCCCGATCTTCTCAGCACCACAAATGCTCGATATGCTTGCCGTCTTCCGCAACGAGCAACCGTTGATGGCAATGGGATTGAAGCCTGTCCCCGAGACGCTAAAGTCCATGAACGATCAGTTCAATACGATGTTGGGCGCCAAGTAGCCAAGCAGGTGCAGGACAAGCGTGGGTGAAGTGATAACGACACTAGGCGGAGCGCGGCGGCGTGGCTCCCTGCGCCATCGGCGCCGCGAGGCGGTCTGGGCGCTGTTCTTTTTGACTCCCAGCCTCGTCGGGTTTCTTCTTTTCACCCTTGGCCCGGTGCTGGCATCGCTTGGGCTCAGCACAACTCACTGGGATCTGATCAACGCACCGCGTTTCGTGGGACTGGAAAACTATCGCTCGGCGCTGACAGATCCCATCCTGGGTCGAGTGATGGCTAACACGATTGCCTACAGTGGCGGAACTGTGCCCCTAGTGGTGGTCGTGTCCCTAGCCCTGGCGATGGCCCTCAATCAGCGAATCCGCGGGCAGAGGTTCTTCCGGGTACTTTTCTTCATGCCCGTTGTCTCATCCACCGTTGCCGTGGCGATGGTTTGGCGTTGGATCTACGCGCCGTTTGGCCCACTCAACGCCCTGCTCGCCAAACTAGGGCTGCCGATCATTGGATGGCTCACGACGACGACATGGGCAATGCCCTCCGTAATCCTGATGAGCGTCTGGCAGAGTATGGGCTACAGTCTGGTGATCTTTCTGGCCGGATTGCAAAGCATCCCCCAGCATCTCTATGACGCGGCACGGGTGGATGGTGCGACTGGATGGCAGCGTTTCCGTCACGTTACATTGCCGCTGCTTTCACCAACCACATTCTTCGTCGTGGTTATGGCTGTCATCAGTACCTTCCAGGTATTCGGCCAGGTCTATATGCTCACCGGTGGTGGCCCCGCCTTTGCAACTACCACTATTGTCTACTACATCTACGAGCGGGCGTTCCTGGCGCTACACATGGGCTATGCCAGCGCGCTAGCCTGGCTGCTTTTCGCCATCATCTTCGGCCTCACTGTGCTGCAACTCCAACTACAGCGGAAGTGGGTAACATATGAGTAACCGCTGGATACGACTGATGCTCTACCTAGGATTGGTGGCAGCGGCCCTTATCGCCGTGCTACCCTTCGTGTGGATGCTGAACACCTCGTTGCGCACGCTGTCCGATGTAATCAAGGCCCCCTTCGGCCTCCCACTCCCGCCCCACTGGGACAACTACCCCGCTGTATTCACAGCTATCCCTTTCGGGCGAGCTTACGCGAACACGATCTTCGTCACGCTGGCGCGGACGCTGGGCGTATTGCTTACCTCAGCAATGGCAGCCTACGCATTCTCGCGGCTGCACTTCCCTGGCCGCGAGGCGCTCTTTGCGCTCTACCTAGCCACTATGATGATCCCCTCGCAAGTGACCATGATCCCCAATTTCGTGTTGATGCGTCTTCTAGGCTGGCGCAACACCTATCAAGCCCTGATCGCGCCACACCTCTTCAGTGCCTTTGGCGTCTTTCTGCTGCGGCAGTTCATGCTCACGCTGCCAACCAGCCTGGAAGAAGCCGCTGTCATGGATGGTTGCTCACCGTGGGGCATCTTTCGCAGCATCATCGTCCCACTCAGCAAGCCGGCGCTGGCCACCCTCACGGTATTTACTTTCTTGGGATCGTGGAACGATTTCATGTGGCCCCTGATCATGACGGACTCCCCCAATTTGGCGGTGTTGAGCGTCGCCCTCTCTTACTTGCAGCAACTGAGCCACACCGATTGGCCCTTGCTTATGGCTGGGGCGGTCATGGCGCTGGGCCCGGTGCTGGCGGTCTACGCAGCCGCGCAACGTACATTCGTATCCGGCATTGCATTGACGGGGATCAAAGGATAGGAGGGAGGGCTTTGTCGAGCAGCTCACGGAAGATGGGATATTGCGTGATCATCAGGGGCCCACTAGGGGTAGGCAAGACCACAGTGGCACAGGCCCTTGCGGAGCAACTGGGCGCATACTACATTTCCATAGATGAAGTACTGGCAGCCCACGACTTGGACCAGTCGGATGGGGAATGTATCCCCGCAGAAAATTTCATACGCGCAAACGAACTGGCTCTGCCACAGGCCAAAGCCGCTCTGAACGCTGGGCAGGTGGTGATCTTCGATGGCAATTTTTACCACTCGCAGCAACTTGCGCATCTGACACAACAGGTGGCGGTACCTGTCTACGGTTTCACGCTTCGGGCTCCTCTATCGGTGTGTGTGGAACGCGATCGACAGCGGCAACGGACCTACGGCATCGGAGCCGCAACCGCCGT
>CAZHBB010000050.1:14673-16095 GCA_964530185.1 uncultured Anaerolineales bacterium | reverse complement strand
GATGAAGGTTTCTTTGACCAGATCATGACCCCCGAGCAAAGATCGCGCGGCATTTTCGATGGATCGCAGGTATGGTACACCTTTGCCCCTGGCGAGCCAGAAAGCCTCGCACGAGAGGCTGAGCTGCAGGTCGTGGAGCGCATAGGCTGCGAGGGATTAGCGAATTACTTGCCAATGGACCACCTGGAAACAGTCGAGGCTGACCCTCGACGGTGGCCCGTGTGGAAATCCCTCCTGCTGGAAACGTGCAACGAGCCGTCGATCATCGGAATATCCAGTCACCTGTTGGTTGTCGCCCGCAAGCCATAGACGTCACCCACGTGGCTTCCCAACGGGCCAACCGAGGTCGGAGGCCAGCTCACGAAGGCGACGATACAGCGGCCAGCAGTCGCTCCAGCGTGCGACCAAGGATCCACACCTTGTCTTCGTCGGGCACGAACGTACAGTGGCTGCGAAATGCCTCCAATGCCTGTCGGTAGGTCATGAAAAATCGCACCACGGGGTAATCAGAGCCCCAGCACATTCGGTGCGGGCCGAAATGCTCATACTCGGCCCGCACAACCCAATGCACGTCCGAGTAAGGGTACTCCCACTTAACACGGGCAGCGTAGGCAAAGCCTGAGAGCTTGATATAAATATTGGGGATCCGAGCCGAAGCCAGTACCTCCTTGAGCTGAACATAGGGTGGCTCCTCCGCCGCACTGACATGCCCCAGGTGATGACACAGAAACGGAACGGACGGGAAACGCTTGGCGGCCTGGCGAATTGCACGCTGTTGGTGCGGATAGCAGCTCAGACTCACGATCAGTCCCCGTTCCGCTGCCACACGGAGGAGGTCAGCGCCCTCCTCCGTGGTCAGCCACGCGCCATCATCCTCTTGCTTCAGGTAATGCGTGAATCCTGCAATAGGCCACTGGTTGGCCATCTGCCGCAGCCGCTCCGCCGCGCCGGGAACGTGGTACGTGGCGGACCAGGCGCTATCCAGATCGACAAGCTGATACAGACGCTCTGGGTAGCGGGCCACCTGCGCGGCCACGTAGGCGTTGTTGTCCGAGTTGTGGTCGATCTGCGCCGACACAACCAACGCCCGCGCCACGCCGTTGATGTCCATCTCGTGGATCAACTGCTCCACTCGCCCCCGCTGTTCCGGATCTGGAACCGCCGGAGAATACGGCCAGTAAGTCCACGCATGGCAATGACTGTCGATAATCATTCGCCACTCGGAAGCCGCCATTGAGCAGGCCAATGGTAGTGATCGTGAATGTCTTCAACATAGGCCATGGGCTCGTTTGGCTCGATATCGAAGAGTGCCCCCAAAACCGCCATCGCCTGGTCGTAACTGCGAGTCTGATGGCTCTGCAACACCCCGTAGAGCAACATTGACTTGTCTCCACTCAGCAGGGCCTCCAGCGTCACCTCCAT
>CAZHBB010000050.1:0-14573 GCA_964530185.1 uncultured Anaerolineales bacterium | reverse complement strand
GTGGTGTATCCCCGCCGCCACCAGCACCATACCACCGCACCCGTGTGTCCAGATCGGTGTGGTACCACCAGCCCCCATCGCGGGGCGTATCGCCAATGGGGAAGAGGCCATACATCTTGTACTGATGAATCGCCGCTGGCGAAAGCTGCGCCGGGACACCAACATCCCGATTGTCCTCCCAGTACCGCACGATTCGCTCTTCGATGGCCCGATCGAGCAAGGGATAGGCGTCCTCCCCGTCATAGTAAAAGTGCGTCAACCAGATGTTGTGGTTAAGGCCGGGGGCCTGCCACGTCACGCGATGGGGGTCAAAGCCGACGAATCGCGCCACCTGCTGGACGCCATAATGTCCGTGGCACAGGCCGCAGACCTTGACACTCGTCTCACGCCCCATAAGCGTCGTCCCTTCAAAGACAGGGTTGCCGGCCTGAAGGATCCACGCACCAGGGCAAATCCGCTCCACATCCCGCGCCACATCCAGCATCAACTGAAGATTGTGGTATTCAGGGAAGCCGGTGCGCGCATAGAAATAGCCGTATTGTGCCGTCAGTTCACGGCGACGCTTCATAAAGTGCTCGTTGTGCGTGATGGTGGCCGTGTTGATGACGAAATCGGCGTCCTGCAACGCCTGCGCGCGGTCCAGCGTGCGCTCGAACCTCAGACTCGCCCCCAAATCCTCAACGTAGCGCTGTCCAAGGCGGTAGACCACGTCGAGCCGTTCCTCGTTGATGTCCATCAGCGAGACCGTGCTGTTCCCGAGGCCCTCTGTCAGGCACAAGTCCTTGATCAGACCCAGGGAGAAGACCACACTCCCAGCACCGATAATGGTGATTTTAACATCGGACATAGACGTAGCCTCCAGCGTAACCGATCATGATGTTCGGGCACTGCTCCCCTTGGAGAGCTCCCTACCCTTCTACCTCCAGTGCATCGCTTAGGGCGTGGCTGACGACGTGGATGGGCTCCGCCAGAGCAACCAACGCCTCCAGGCTATCCGCGGCCTCGGTCGCCTGCAACAAAGCCCGCAACTGGGCTACCCCGTCAATCCCATCCAGGCCGTTGGCCTCTAGCACCTGAAGGACGGCTTGCTCTCGGGCTGCCAAACGTTGGCGAAAATAGCCCAGCGATGCTGGGTTCAGCGCCCCATGATGCCACGCTGGTGCGATCTCGTGGAAAGCGGTGCAGAGCTTTTGAATGAAGACCAGAGCCACCCCACGTGCCGGGTCCCCTGAGGCCACTACCCGCGCCCATTGGCGTTCCTCCTCCCGGCCATGCTGGCTCTGGCTAACTGGCGTATATCGCACATCCGACATTCCGTCCCCCTACGTTCCTCACCCAAGATCTGTGCTAGACGAACGGCGCAATCTGCTCTTCAAGAACCTCCAGTCCAAAGCCGGGCGCGTCGCTGGGCACCAGCCAACCATCCTTGGGCACTGCAGTGCCCGGCAACCACACGGCCTCTTCGAGAGGCACCCCCGGTGGCGACCCAACGAAGACCTCACACCAAGGTGAGGTGGGTGTCGCAAAGGTGAAATGCTGACCAAAGGGCGTGATCCCCCCACCGTGCAGGATCACACTCATACCCGCGCCGTCGGCCGCATCGGCGATCCTGCGACACGTGGTCAGCCCACCACACCAGTTGATGTCAGGCTGCAAAACATCAACGACACGGTGGCGGATGGCCCATAGGAAGGGCACATGCGTGTACCAGTGCTCGCCGGTCGCTAGTGTCTGCCAGGGCAGGCGCTCGCGTAAAGCTACATGTGCATCGAAATCCTCTGGGATCAAACATTCCTCCATCCACTTCAGCCGATATGGCCGCAACACCTCAGCTAGCCGCAAGGTGTACTCGACGTCGAACGCCATCCAGCAGTCGAGCATCAGCTCACTGTCATCCCCAACCACTTCGCGCGCCCGGGCTACGAAGGCTTCGTTCCTGTGGATCCCATCAAGGCCATCCGCTGGCCCATACGGACACGCGAGCTTGAACGCTTTGAAGCCCATCTCTTTGTACCAATCCACGTCGTTGCCCGTCGCATAGCAAAAGATGCGTTCCTTCTGCGGGCCACCCAGCAGACTGTAGACTGGCTTCTCAAGCAATTTGCCCTTGAGGTCCCACAGAGCCAGGTCAATGCTGCTAATGGCATAGGAAGCCAGTCCCACAGTGCCGTAAGGTTTGGTGAGCCGGAACATCATATCCGCCAACTTCTCGATCGCCATACAGTCCTCATTGATCAGTTGGGAGGCCAAGTGTTCGACCACAGGCGTTAGGGCCCGAGCGAAGGGGAGCGTCCCCAGCCCCCACGTCCCATCTTCCGCCGTGACTTTCACCCACGCGCCTTCCCACTTGGGCAGCCACAAGCTGCGATGACGCTTGACCTTGGCGTAGCGCGACATCGGATTAGCGACCTCCGCTGTTTCCGTCCACGCCTGCCGGCGTGGTGGAGTGTGGGGTTCGGTCCGTTCGACGGTCACACGGACAACACTGATATCTGTGATCTTCATCGTGCGCCTCCTGACTGACCCGACTTAGGGTCTGTAGAGAATCGGGACATCAACATGAACATAAATATGCCGTCAGAGCACCAATACAAGCGCGATCAATACTTCGACCAGGCAAGCTCTCAACACATAATCTCCTCAGTCCCTCTTCCGCAGTATAGTGGAAGCTCCCGGACGATCCAAACGACAACTAACAGAGCATAACGGAACCAACGAAATTGGGGACAGAAGGCGTCCACTTGTCCTTGACTTCTAGAAGTACCGTGGTAAGATTGTTTTGTCGGACGAAGTAGAGCTTGGTTGTAATCGGAGAGAGCTGCCCAGGCTTGCGGAGACGGGCAGCTCTTCTTTTTTATCACCCGCTGCTTCTTGCCGAACAAAGAAAACAGATTTACGCCTTAAGGAGCGAAACAAATGTCAGAGAGAGAAACTGGTACCGTTAAGTGGTTCAATGATGAGAAGGGCTTCGGCTTCATCACGCGCGATCAGGGCCAAGACGTGTTCGTGCACTACACCGCCATTCAGGCAGTGGGCCGCAAGACCCTATACGAGAATCAGCGGGTAGAATTCGGCGTCGAGCAGGGTCCTAAGGGCCTGCGCGCCGTCAACGTAACCACCCTCTAAAACCAGCGTTCGCAGAACGCCAGTTCATAGAAAGCCGCACAGCCCCTCCGCAGGCTGTGCGGCTTTTCCGTATCCAGATCCAGGTCAAATGCCGTCGCTCTCTGCAACAATGAAGATGCCTTCATACGGCGCCCAGTCCAACACTAACGGGCTTGGCGCGCCCTCAACCGCAGCAGTGAGTGGGCGGTATAATCGGTAGGGCCCAGGGACACGCAGGTTCACTTCCATCACGACCTCGTGAGCCGCGTTGTTGATCAAGAAATAGATATCCTGCCCCTCCAGGATCCGGTGTGTAACCAGAATCTCAGCCGTGGGCTCGGCCAGCATGACATCGGATGGGATCACTTGCCGCACCGCGGCAGGGAGTTCGTGTAGCGCCACACAGCGAGCATGGTCTTGATCCGCGAAAAGGTGCGCGAGCTCGGCACGTAACACAGTTGTGCCCCTGGGCGTGTCCGCCAGCGAGGGTAGCGTATCCACAGCTAAGATCGTCCCCCCAGCACGGACAAAGGCCTCCAGCACCCGCAGGAGGGGTAAGGAGAGGACATCGATCGGAGGCAGTACAAGCACCCGGTAGACCTCGTCGGCAATATGCAACCCACCTTTGATGATCTCAGCCTCCAGCAGAGCCTGTTCATCCACGATGTCCAGATCGATCTGGCTGCAGAGCAGACCTTTGACCACAGCAGGATAAGTTTCAGACACACGCGTGGCCCAGGGTGAACGAGCAGGAGGGTGCTCCCAGTCGAGGATCGGTTCAAGAGGGGGTAGATAGTGAGCCCACATTGTACGAATAGGATAGAGCACGGCCACATCGCAGACATGGCGTCCCCCGGTCAAGAGCAGGCTCAAACGCGCAACGTAATCATGATAGGCCCGTTGATCCGCGTCTGAGAACTCCTGCCAGCCAAAGTACGAGGTGATCTGATTGATCCCCAACACATACAGCAAATTGGCCTGGCCACGACGTTCCGCCAATGAGGCATAGCGACCTTCGTTGCGTTGCTCCCAATCTGAGGACTCGCTATGGATTCGCTCAGCTCCGATCAAGTGGCCCACCGAGGCCACCTGTTTCGCTGCCATGAAGGAAGCCCCCATGAACGATCCGCCGTGGAGCATGTCCTGAGGGTCGCTGTTCAACATGTCGATGCCCGGCAGATCCATCCGACGCACCGCGGCAAACAGATCCCCGTGGAACGGCACGTGATACAGAATATCCTCCTCCAACAGCACGTGACCCGAGGCGGCCACCCCATGATCCCGACACCATGTCTGTACCTGTCCATAAAACGCGCTTACATAGCGACGCGTCACAACATCGTAGTAATCCTGACGCACGTAGCGCGCTTTCTCATCTCCCGGATAGAAGAGCGCGAACAGGTAAGGCTGAAGATCGTAGCCCTTATGCGTCTCGAAGTGTGACAGGAAGTCCCTGCACCACGGCACCACTGGCGGACGATCGTTGAACAAGGGCCGATCCATGATTGGCACCCGGCCCCAGTACCGTTCGGGGAGCGGCGGGACGTAAAAAGTCATCAGCGATGGTTCATCAGTGAACATGGCCTCCATCTGTTGCCAAAGATCCGCTGGTAGCTCACGGGCATAGGTTTCATGCGTCACTCGAAGAAACGCGCGTACTGCTCCCGGATCGAGAAGGTTGATGTAAGAGCGAAACTCGCTGACGTTTCCTTGGGCATGCGTCCCTTCATACATCACCCGCTCCGCGAAGAGCAGAAGCGTCCATGTCCCTGACGGCACGTCCCATCGAATGCTTCCCGATGCGTTGATGCAGTTGTCAAGGCAGAGCACCTCCGACAAGGAAGCTTCCGAGGGATCCCTGACCGCGGCCGCGCTCACGGTGCGTCGACAGCTCACCGGGAGTGGCATCTCCACCGAAGCCGGACCTTCCACCGTATGGGCGTAGCAAGCCAGCCCCAGCGCCACCGACTCCGGACGTGCACGCGGCACAATGCCGCCCGCCGTGCCGCTGGGGTAGCCCTTCTCGTCGTAGAGCCACACCCGTAATCCACACTCTCGGGCTATGTCGAGGCCCGCTCGGAGGATTCGCCACTGTTCCTCACTCTGAAGGTAGTCCTGGAAACCCACGTTGGTCACAATCCCGCCTACGCCGAGTTGGCGCAGGCGGGATAGCGCCTTTGCAATTCCTGCGTACCCGTCCGGCCCCAAGGCCTCAGGCCGAGCCCGCATACGCTCTCCCCAGTCTCCAGCTGGATCGACCTCTCCACCATCGGTCACAGCACTGGCACGCAGATAGCGATCCAACCCATGGACAATCTGTAGCACACGGTAACGAGCGGGGGGATCAGCGAAGCTCTGTCGCTCAAACCTTGACATCGGAACAGCTCCTCTCACCGGGACCGTCGACCAGCAGGGGCCTACACTGGTGTGACGACGTAGAGCCAGTGTCCCACCAACTCCTCACCGACATCCAACTTTACGCCCCGCGGCGTGCGCCTCCAACTCACTTGCCGGATGCCGTAGCCGAGCCGGGTATACATCGACCGTGCTCCTCCTCGCCCGGACCCGACGTAGCTCCCTTGCCACAGTTCGACCTGCTTTCCGGGCAGCGAGAGGGGGAGCTCTACTAACCCTGGTGAGCCTACCCAGACACGGTAGAGCGGGACTACGTCGTCAGTGGCATACGCTGCACCCAGTGGATGCCAACCGATGTCAACCTCGCCCGCAGACCACTCGAATGTCACGTCATCAATAGTGATCCCACAGCAGCCTAATCCAGCAAACGCCCGTAGAGTTCGCGCCTGGCTGTCAAAACGCCAGGCGACCGCGTGCCGGCCCCGGTAGGTCACCCGCTGTCCGGCAACGCTCAAGCCGCTGAGGTCAAGGGAGTCATCAGGAAGCGGGTTCCGCTCGAGGCACACCCGGTCTACTTCCTCATCCCGATAGAAGCCACCCGGCCAGTTCTCCGGATGACGACGGTAATGTGGGCACACTGCGATAGTCCCGTTGGCGAACTTCGTAGCCAGGTACTTGGTGGTGCGAGAGACAACAGCTGGGTGGTCGTCTCCCGCATACGAGCCCAATGCTCGCAATACCTCAAACCATGTGCGGATCTCGGTGCCGGTTGAGGCTGACTGATCATCCTCGGGCCTGAATCCTAGACAGACCGCCTGACCACCTCCAGGATAGCACCGTCGCACCCCCACAGTCGCCACGCCCTCCGGCCCACCGGTCTGCAGTGTCGCCACCACCTCTGCGTCCGGTCCAGGCTCAATAGGAAACACCCGGTCTACCACGAAGTCTGTAAGGATCGTCTGCGGTGGCACAGGCGTCAGCCCCCCCTTGAAACAAACCTGCCGCCCGGGAAGAGGGAGACCCAGCGGATCAGGCGTGTGCAAGAAGCTCAAGCCGCACATGGAAGCCACGGCCTGTCGCGCTTGAGTGTCAAGGGGAGGAATTGAGCTCCAGATCACGGTGCCGCCGCGCTCCACGAAGTCGCGCAGCAGCTCCAAGAACAGTGTATCCGGAAATGGCTCATACAGCACGGCCAGTGTCCGGTATCGCTCATGTCCCACCCGAAGCCAGCCATCCTCCGTCACTTGGCCGTATTGCACGATCTTCTCGGCGGTGGCGTAGTTTGCATACCCATACAGGACCATCCAACTGCCAAAGCGTTCCTCCACCGCCACCAGATCCTGCGGATAGACGAAGAGCACATCGATCGACCGTGGTGCATAGTCAGCGACACTACGGAAAACTGGATGCCCACCGGCCCCATATACCGCACTGACCGCCTCCATCCGACCTCGCACCTCACGAGGCATGCCCCACATACCGGCGCTGGCCAATGGTCGGCGGTTGAGAGTAGCCAACGAACAGGCGAGCGCACGCCCGTAGTAGTTGCGATCCGCATACCCACCCTCGGCCGTGTCGTCGTTCCCCCCGGTCAGGAACTCATTCCACTTGAAATAGTTAGCACAGGCGGAGGCGGCCTGTTGCACTGTGTTGGACCAGACGAAGTCCGGCGTGTAGAGATATCGCCTGCGGTGCTCCTCTGGCGCCCAGCTCATGGGTACGCCACCGATGGCCCACAGGTCGCAGGTAGGTGATTCCGCCCACGTCGCGTGGTAGTAAGCGTCCAAGGCACGGCCATTCGCCGCCTCGAACTTCATACGCGCCCCAACCATCAGATCGACAACTGTGCCCTCGAGCAGGTCATAGTAGTCTCGACGGAAGCGTAGCGTCGCCGCAATGGCCTCCCGATCCGAGCCGAAGACGTGTTGCGCAGGCAGTTCTGGTTCATGTGTGGGTAGAAAGTCATGCTGATGGCAGGTGAAGTAAAGCATGTAAGGCGCGAGATCCGCGTACTGATCTCCAAATCTTGCAGCGAAGGCTCGTTCCAGGCCAGGCGAGACATAACGCATGGCAAATTGCCCGTGGTCCAGGTGGCTATGGTAGGACCAGTCTTGCTGAATGTGCATCTCGTCAGAGTAGAGGCCTGCCAGCGTAATGCCCCGGCGTCGGTAATCCTCCACCAGATCGTCGAGAAACGCTACCGCGCTGGGACTGAAGTAGTCCAACTCAACCGTCTCGTATAGCAACACCACCAACACGCGATCCAGACCTGGCGGGCCGCCTTCACCAAACACGCGTACCCGCATCGCCCGGAACATCGCCCCGGACTCCGCCGTGCCCCCATCCAGGACCGCCACATTAGCCTGGGCCCCTTCCCAGCACTCGATCTGAGGGTGATCGAGCTCCACGATGGCATAGGGATCAACAGCAAAGAAGGGGGTTTGGGGCACACGCCGCTCCCGAAATGCAAAAGTCCGCACACCGACCAATTTCACTGCCGTGGGTCCCTTATTGTTGCACCAACGTGTATGCTGCCACATCGTCACCGAAAACCGGCCCGTCTGAGGATCCCGCAGTCCCTCACGATAATGCATCCAACGTCCGGACTCCCCGGTCTTAGCCCGGTATCCTACCCCCAATTCCAATGGGGAAAGGATACTGGGTTCGAGGCCAATCCCAAATTCCTGGGCCACGTCATGGATCTTCTTCAGCGCCTCCTGGAAGGCCTCAGTGTCCGGGTAGAGCGTGCGAGATCGGCCGCCAAAGAAATAGTCGAAGGCCACACGTAACTTCGTGGCCCCACGGGCAGCACCTCGGCGGCAATACTCACGCAGACTGATGGGTTCGGGATCCTGCGGGAAGACCTTCTCAATGGCCTCATCCGGATGATTTGCCAGGTTGAGCAGTTGCTCATCAGACACCAGGATGATATGAATGCCGCGGCTCTCATAGAGCCAGGGCCAGCCCAAAGCGGCTAAGCGCTTCTCTACCCCATCGTCATGTATCAACTCATCGTGCACCAAAAGATCACTCCCCATAGTCGAATGCGCCAGCGACATCGGCCGACGTCAACTCTGGCGCATCGCGATATAGGAAACAGGCAACTGCCCGATGGCCATCAGGCTGATAATACGGCGAGGTTTCCTGCCAACACATACTCATGGCATGGGGACAACGTGGCGCGAACTTGCACCCTTCGGAAACACGAGCCGCCTCATCATCCAGTGCCACATCCGCATCCAGTTGGTCCATATCCACCCAGCGCTGGCTTACGTCTGGCAACGGAATGGACGTAATCAGAAGCTGGGTGTAAGGATGTTTGGGATGGCGGATAACTTGTTCAACAGACCCGGCCTCCACCACGCGCCCGGCATACATGATCATAATGTTGTCGCAGATCTGATAGGCGGTAGTCAGGTCGTGCGTGATATAGATCACCGATATCCCATACTGGCGATTCAGGGTCTGTAGGCTGGAGAGGATCGTCGCCCGCAGCGAAGCATCGACCATGGACACGGGCTCATCGGCCATAATAACCTTGGGCTGACATATCATGGCCCGGGCGACCATGAGTCGCTGCCGCTGGCCCCCACTCAGCTCAAAGGGATAGCGTCCCAACGTTTCATCGGGACGCAAACCTACCAGACGCAATGCCTCATCAATCAGTTCATGTGCTTCGGCTTCAGAGTGCGCCAGATCATAATGAGAGATCGCCATCTCCAACACATGATCCACCTTGTAAAAAGGATTGTAAGCGCCGTATGGGTCCTGGAAAATCGGTTGGATCTCTCGTCGCAACTGCGCTTTCTCATCCGCAGACATCGTGGCGAGATCCTTGCCCATGTAACGCACCACGCCGCTGGTTGGTTCATGTTGCCCCATGAGTAACAGCGCCAGCGTGCTCTTACCGCTCCCACTCTCACCAGCCACGGCAATCATGGTCGCCTGTCCCTCACGAAGCGAAAACGTCACGTCGTCCACAGCAACAACTTGCCCGCCGCCCTGACGTTTGAAGATCTTGGTTACATGTTCGGTCTCAAGTACGTTAGTCACAGTTAGCCTCCTGGTCGTGGATCCCTACGTCCCTAGTCAGCAGCCACTGCCGAGGTTACCCCGTATGTCGGCAGCGGTGGAAGTGCCGCGTGTTCCGGGTAGAGATGACAGGCCACTTGCCGACCAGGTGCAGGTGACTGTGCTACAGGCACCTCCTCACGGCAACGGTCAGATACGAAAGGACAGCGAGGCGCGAACGGACAACCAGGGGGCAGGTTCAACAGTTGGGGTGGCATGCCCGGGATGCCCATTAACGCCTTGCGGTGGGTCAGGACAGGGAGACTCTCAATCAGCATGCGCGAATAGGGGTGATATGCATTCGTGAGAATATCCTTGACAGGTCCCCACTCTACCAGGCGTCCGGCATAAAGCACACCCAACGTATCGACGAACTGCGTCATCAGGCCAATGTCATGGCCGATCAGCATGACTGCCGCGCCCAAGTCACGCTGAAGACGCATCAATGTCATCATCACGCGCTTCTGGACCACAACATCCAGCGCACTCGTTGGCTCATCGGCGATGATCACCTTGGGGCGCAGCGCCACAGCGATAGCCATAGTTGCTCGCTGCTTCATGCCACCACTGAGCTGATGGGGATACTGCCGGGCGACCTCCGGTGGAAGATCAACCTGACGCAGTGCATCAATGGCCCGCTCATCTAATACCCGGCGCGACATACGCCCTTCATGAACGATCAGGGCATCCTTAATCTGGTCACCGATCCTCATCACCGGATTCAAAGCGTTCATTGAGGCCTGGGGCACGAGCGCAATCTCCTTCAACCTCAGTTTCCGCAGCTCGTCATCGCCCATCGACATGAGATCCCGACCCTCCAACAGGACCTGCCCGCCGGTGATAAAAGCTGGCGGGCGAGAGAGACGCATGATAGCCGTGGCAGCCGTTGTCTTGCCAGAGCCCGATTCGCCGATGAGCCCCATGCGCTCACCTGGCCGAATAAAAAACGACACATCATTCACGGCCTTAACCGGACCTTCTGCGGTCTCATAGACAACATCCAAATTGCGTACCTCTAACACGGCCTCCGGGTTGGGCGGCGCCATGTGCTTCGCGGCCGCCCGGCGCGCTTCAAGAAACGCCTTGATGCGCGCCTTGGTCTTCCGTCGGGCGGCCGCGCCGAAGCCAGCCAACCTCGGGTTGACATACACATTCATACCGGAGGAGAGGAAGAGCAATCCCGTGAAGATCAACGCGATGAGTAGGATCGGGGGGCCCCACCACCAGTACATCCCACGCAAAATACCGCCCATACGCTGCACCCAGAAGATCATCAGACCCAGGCTGAGGTATCGTCGCGATGGCACAAGCCCCAATACCTCCAAGGCCATGGCCGTGCCAATGCCCCCATTGACGGCGCCAATGAACTGCGCCAACAGGAGAGGCAGAATGTTGGGCAACACCTCACGGAACAACACCTCGATTTCACGCTCACCGTTTGCCCGAGCGATGAAAATATACTGGCGCTCACGCAGAGAGAGCACCTGCGCCCGGATCGCACGGGCCGGGCCAGGCCAACTCAGGAAAGCGATAGAGACCGAGATGACGTAGATGCTGGGGTTATCCAGTCGGGCGACGAAGACCATCAGGAACGCGATTGCAGGAATAGCAATAAGCACATCCCCGAAGAAGCGAATCAGATTATCGCCCCAACCGGGGAAGAAGCCAGCAAGCACGCCCATCAATGCGCCTAGTGCCAGGCTGATCAAGCCAGTCACTGCTCCGATCTGAAGCGTCTGGGGTGCAGCATAGACCAAAGTGGTAAAGACATCGCGCCCTTGCAGGTCCGTACCGAAAATGTGCTCCTTGGAAGGAGGAAGTTCCGGCGGAAAGCTGCCCAACAGGGAATCTTCTTTATTGACGTAGAGCGGCGCGATAAGGGAGAAAAGAATGACGAACCCCAGAACAGCGGAGCCGAACGAGAGTTCGACATTGAGTCTTCTTGTTTTCTTCTTTGCCCGTTTCATAACACTAACCCCATTTAATGGTAACGCACCCGCGGATCAATCAACGGATAGAGAAGGTCGATCACCAACATCGCTGCTGCAGAACTGACGATCATGAAGAAAGCGGCACCACTGATGACGAAATAGTCCCGCTGGGCAATCGCAGCCCCAACGATGCCGCCAACGCCAGGATAGGAGAAAGTGTTCTCCAGAATTGTGCTGCCCGAGATGATCCGCCCCATCGCCATCGCCAGTGCCGTGACGACGGGTAACAATGCGTTCCTCACACCATACCGTAGGAAGATGCGCCCCTCAGGAAGCCCCTTGGCATGAGCGAACTGGATGTAGTCCTCTCCCAAGACCATGATCAGGTTGGCACGCATCGAGAGCCCCCAGCCGCCGATCCCAAAAAGCACAAAAACGAAGATGGGCAGAATGGCATGTCGCACGACACTGACAATGTAAGCCTTTGTCGTGCCACCAGCCATCAGAACCTCCAGCATATCGACGCCCCCGCTTGGCGGCAGGATCCGCAACTCGACAGCAAAAATCCAGATGATGCCGAAACTGAAGAGCCAGAAAGGAATGCCGCCTAACACCATCAGCACCGGGACCAAGTATTGAAAGAGCTGGGGAGCATCTGGCCAACCCAACAAAGCGCCCAGCGAAGCTCCGATGATAAAGGCGAGAACGGTGGCCGTGGAGAGCATCCCAATGGTCCAGGGCAGTGCGAATGTAATGCGGTGCCACACCGTCTCCGGGAAGTTGGTGATCGAGTAGCCGAAATCGCCGCGGAAGACATTGACCCAGAAATTGATGTATTGCCGCCAGAGGGGCTTATCCACGCCAAACTTCGCTTTGTACTCAGCCACCCATTGCTCGAACTCAGGATTTGGATTGAGGATCTGTTGGTTGCTCAGGTACTCCAGGACAGGGTCTCCGGGTACCAATCGGGGGACGATGAACGTGAGCGAGTTGGCGACAAACACGATCAATAAGAACAACAGAATGCGCCGAACTAAGTAACTTCGCACCACAACCTCCTCATAAACTGGATCCTCCGCTCCTCGTGACGCTACTCATGATCATCCTGGCGTCCGAGGCATTACCACCAGTTCACCGCCTGATAGAGGGCACGGATAAGGGAAAAATGGGGAGAGGGCACCACCCAAGGGTGGCAAGCCCCCTCCCTTACAGAAGACTACTGAGTTGGCTTGATATGATAAAGGGCGATGGTGAAGTCATTCCAGCAGGGATACGGGGCGATGTAGGGATCCTCGGCTGTCGGCCAACCAGTCCAGTAGGTCTCGTTCATGGTGATGACATGCAGCTCTTCAGCCAGGACGATGGTGGGCATGTCGCGCAGATAGACATCGACAGCCTTCTTGGCCCACTCGACGTACTGAGGGTTATTCGGATCGGGCGGCACCTTCTCCATCTCATCCAGCACCGCATCCATCTCCGGGTCACCCGGATAGCGATGGTAGGCGAAGATACCGCCGCCATGGTTATCCGTCTCGCCCAACGGAATGTTGAACTTGCTGTGGAACTGGACCATCGTGTCCCAGGGATCATAGTTGCTGCCGCAGTGGACAAAAGCTACGGCATCTGCCTCACCCGTCTGCAACTTGGTAACCCACTGCCCTGAGGTATCGAGATGCTCCTCGGCCTTGAAACCGGCCCGCGCGAGCTGCTCGGCCAGCACCGGCCCTAAGGGCGCCCACGGCTGAGGCACTTCGATCGTGATGCTCAACACCTCGCCGTCCTTCTCCCAAAGTCCGTCAGCGTTTTTCTCATACCCCGCCTTCGCCATATACTCATCGACCTTGTCCTGGCTGGGAGCGTCACGGTTGTACTTGTCGATAATTGGCTGCAAAATGTCGCCCCAAGCTCCCATCACATAGCTGGAGATCGGCATAACCAGCGGATGTGTAGCTCCCTGGTAAGCCAGGTCCACCACTTCCTGGCGGTCAATGGCGTAGTTCATCGCCAGACGCACATTGACGTCGCTGTACTTGGCATCATTGAGTGAGAGCTGATAGACACAGCCGTCGGGTGCGCCGTAGGGCGGCCCCTCTTTATACCAGGAACGAACATTGGGGTTCTTCTCACGGGCAGCCTCGAAGCTGCCGATCTGAAGTGCGAAACCACCGTAGTCGATCCGGTTAGTCATATAGAGCTCGGCATAAGCCTCATCACTCGCCGCGTTGGTCACGATGATGCGCTCAGGCGCTGGCATCGGCTGGAAACCCATCTCTGCGCCCCACCACTCCGCCCGGCGATCCATGACGATCTGCTGTGCGGTGACCATCACGACCTTGTAGGGTCCTGTACCGATAGGCCAACCCTGACCAAGATCCAGGTTGGTGAACGTGGCGACGTCCTTGTCCTTGAAGATGTGCTCAGGCACGATCACAAAATGGTTCTCCCAGCCCACCATGATGTGCTGATAGAAACGGGGGTTAGGGCCAGTGAACGTAACCCTGACCGTGAAGTCATCCACGCACTCCACATCTTCCAGCCATTTCTGGAAGTAACCGTGCTGGCCCTGAGCAGCATCGGTATCACGTTGAGCAAGCATCGTGAACTTCACGTCGGCGCATGTGAAAGGCTCACCGTCGGCCCATTTCACACCCTTCCGCAGGTAGATGGTCATACCCTGATAATCATCGTCGACGTCGTAGCCTGTCGCCAGCCACGGGTACTCCTCACCGGTGTTGAGATTGTTGTAGTAGAGCGCCTCAAAGACGAACTTCGCGTAGTTTGTCCGCAGCGACGCCACATTCATAATGGGATTGAAATTGTCCGAACCCCTCAACGCTGGCGCAAACTCCCACCCACCGATCACCATGATACGGTTGCGAGGCACTGACTTCATGGCACCGCCAATAGGCTCGGGCGTCGGGGTGACCTCGACGATCTTCTCGACCTCCTTAGTGACTTCTTTGATCACCGGCGTCCCAGCCACCTCAACGATCTGAGTCTCCTTTACGATCTGGGTCACCACCTTCTCGACGACCTCAGGCGTCGGTGGCTGACAGCCGGTCACAATGGCAAGCACAGCGATAAAGCTCAGCGCAAGCACACTGTAGAGCA
>CAZHBB010000049.1:0-20374 GCA_964530185.1 uncultured Anaerolineales bacterium | reverse complement strand
CGTGAGGAGACACGGGCCGCTATCCTACGAGCCGCGGCACAGTGTTTCAGCGAGCGCGGCTACCAGGCTACAGGCGTGGCGGAGATCTGCCATCGAGCTGGCGTCAGCAAAGGGGCCTTCTATTATCATTTCGAGAGCAAACAAGCCCTCTTCCTGGCCCTTATCGAGGCCTGGCACGCTGACTTCAACACGTCCCTTGATGCTATCTTGCGCACAGAGGGCTCTGTCCCCGATCGGTTGTTGACCATGGCTCACAGGTTCCAACAAATCCTGGAATCCCAGAGTCGGAGTCTCGCCCTTATTATGGAGTTTTGGATGCAAGCCAGTCGGGATGATGCTGTTCGGCAGGCCGTACTTGCCCCTTATCGCAATTTTCAGCGCTTCTTTGTAGGCCTTATTCAACAGGGCATAGCTGAGGGCAGCCTGCGCCCCATTGACCCCATTGCCGGGGCTCAAGTCATCCTCTCGCTCGCCAGCGGTCTCTTCTTCGAGGGACTGCTGGACCCGCATGGGGCCGACTGGGGACAGGTCACCGAGAGCAGCATCCAAATCCTGATCGATGGACTGAGGAGGGAGAGATATGAATCTGGTGACAGGAGCCACGGGACACGTGGGCAATGTACTGGTGAGGCAACTCCTCGCCAGGGGTGAGCGCGTTCGAGCCATGGTGCTACCCAGTGACGATCTTACGTCGCTGGCAGGTCTCAACGTTGAGGTGGTTGAGGGCAATGTCCTTGATCCTGAGTCGCTCGACCGGGCGATGAAAGGAGTGGACACCGTCTATCACCTGGCCGGCATCATCTCCATCGCGCCCGGCGATGAGGAATTGATGTGGCGCGTGAACGTCGAGGGCGTCCGCAATGTCGCCGCTGCCGCAATGCGTGCCCGGGTGGACCGCGTTGTCCACGTCAGCTCGGTCCACGCTTTCAAACGCATGCCCGATGGGGTTGTGGTCGATGAGCGTATCCCGCTAGCCCTCGACAACCCGGCCGGCACTTATGATCACACCAAGGCGCTGGGCACGCTGGCTATGCTCGAGGCTGCGAAGTTGGGCCTGAACGTCAGCGTGGTCTGTCCCACCGCCATCATCGGGCCCTACGACTACCGGGGCTCGCTGTTAGGCACGGCACTGCTGGGCTTCGCCAGGCGCGGACTGCACTGGCTGGTACCAGGCGCCTACGACTTCGTCGATGTGCGCGACATCGCCAACGGCCTGATCCTCACCAAGGAGAAGGGCCAGGCCGGTGAGATCTACATTCTGGCCGGCACCTATGCCACTCTGCCAGAGGTGGAAGGGATGGTGCAGCGTGTCGCGGGCGTCCGCGCCCCGCGCGTGATCCTCCCCTGGGAGCTGGCCATGGCGGCAGCCAGGGTGATGCAGCACCTCTACCGCACACTGCGCGCCCGACCCCAGTTCACACCCTATTCACTGCGCACCCTGCGCGAGAACGCGCGTTTCAGCGGAGCCAAGGCGCAGCGTGAATTGGGCTACCAAAGACGTCCCCTGTTGCAGACACTCCGCGATCTGATCACGTGGTGGAGAGGCGCTCAGATCCCCGCCATCTAAGCCTCACATTCGAAAGGGGTACGCCCAGCCCGCGGCGGGCAACGGCCCCCCACCCTCGGGCTCCTTTTCCCTGGTCGCAACTGGGGAAAGGAGCTATGGTGAATGGTGAGGGGCAACAAGACAGTGGCGTTGTCCTGCTGCCCTTTCGACTGCAAATGAACCCTTGCTCAAAGCCCGACCTGACGGTACAATTTTCTTGGATCTCAGACTCGGGTGCCAGGAGGCATTGGACAACGCGGTAGCCGAAGACAGCAGACCGCCATACCTTCAGCCCTGGACGATGTCTCCCAGGCATCGACAAGCACTCATCTCTCAGAGAAAGGAGCATGCTATGGGACGGCCGATTACGTTGTTTACCGGACAATGGGCAGATCTACCCCTTGAGACCCTGGCAGAGAAAGCGAGCGCCTGGGGCTTTGACGGCCTGGAGTTAGCCTGCTGGGGTGATCACTTTGAGGTGGACAAAGCGCTGGAAGATGACGCCTATGTGCGCAGCCGCTGGGACATCCTCAACAAGTATGGGCTCAAGTGCTTCGCGATCAGCAACCATTTGGTGGGCCAATGTGTCTGTGACCCCATCGACCAACGCCACAAGGGCATCTTGCCCCCGCGTATCTGGGGCGATGGCGATCCTGAGGGCGTACGCCAGCGCGCCGCTGAGGAGATGAAGAACACGGCCCGCGCCGCCAAGCTCTTTGGCGTCGATATCGTCAACGGCTTCACCGGCAGCGCCGTTTGGGCAATGCTCTACTTCTTCCCCCCCACCAGCCAGGCCGATATCGATGCCGGATACAAGGACTTCGCAGACCGCTGGCTGCCCATCCTTGAGGTCTTCAAAGAGGAGGGCATCAAGTTCGCGCTGGAGGTCCATCCCACCGAGATCGCCTATGACATCATCACCGCCCAGCGCGCGTTGAAAGCCATCAATTACCACCCCAACTTCGGCTTCAACTTTGACCCCAGCCACCTGATCCACCAGTTTGTCGACCCCGTGGCCTTCATCGATGAGTTCCCTGAGCGGATCTTCCATGTCCACGTCAAAGATTCGCGGGTCCAACTGACGGGGCGCAACAGCATCCTCTCCTCACACCTCGACTTTGGCGACCCACGGCGAGGTTGGGATTTCGTCTCGCCAGGACATGGCGATGTAAAGTGGGATCCCATCATCCGCGCACTCAACCGTGCCGGTTACAACGGTCCACTCTCGATCGAGTGGGAGGACAGCGGCATGGACCGCGAGTTCGGTGCACCCGAAGCGCTGGCGATGATCCGCAAGCAGGACTTCAAGCCCTCGGCCGTAGCTTTCGATGCAGCGTTCAGCAGCGACTGAAAGACCCTCAGCAACGCTAACCATAAGGAGGACCCTATGACCGAAGGTGGTGGATTCACAACTATGGCAGGCGCCAAAGCTGAAAGAGAAGCGCCGAAGATTGGTATTGGGATGCTGGGCTATGCATTCATGGGCAAAGCGCATACAAACGCCCTCAAGAAGATCCCCTACATGATGTACCCACCTCCAGCGGTGCCGGAGTTGGTCGCCATCTGCGGACGCAACAAGGATGCAGTGGCCGAGGCAGCCCGGCGCTACGGGTACAGGAAATACTACACGGACTGGCGACAGATGCTCGAGGACGACGAGGTCCAGGTTCTCGACAATGGTGCGCCCAACAACATGCACCATGATCCCGCCATCGTCGCCGCCCAGGCCGGAAAACATGTGATCTGTGAGAAACCTCTGGGACGCACACCAGAGGAGTCCAAAGCAATGCTTGAGGCGGTGCAAAAGGCGGGCGTGAAGCATATGGTCGCCTTTAACTACCGCTTCGTCCCCGCCATCCGCCTGGCACGGGACCTCATCGCCAGCGGCAAGCTGGGACGTATCTACCATTACCGTGCCGTCTACCTCCAGGAATGGATCATGCCGCACTACAATATGCCCATGATCTGGCGGCTGCAGAAGGATGTCGCGGGCAGCGGAGCCCTCGGCGACCTGGGCACGCACATCATCGACCTGGCGCGCTATCTCGTCGGCGAGATCGACAGTGTGGCGGCCATGACGCGCACCTTTATCAAGGAGCGTCCCAACCCCGATGGCTCCATGGGCACCGTGGACGTGGACGATGCCTTTGCCGCGGCCATCAGCTTCGAGAATGGCGCGCTGGGCACACTGGAAACGACACGTTTCGCTGCAGGCCGCAAGAATCATCAGGTGATCGAGATCAACGGTGAGAAGGGATCCCTCACCTTCAACCTAGAGCGGCTCAACGAGCTTAACGTCTTCTGGGTCGATCAGGAGCCCAAGGAGACACAGGGCTTCACCAACGTGCTGGTCAGTGAGCCCTATCACCCCTGGTGGTCCAACTGGTGGCCGCAGGGCCACATGATCGGCTGGGAGCACACCTTCGTGCATGAGTTAACGCACTTCCTCGACTGTATCGTCAACGACAAAGATGTGGCTCCCCATGGCGCGACCTTCGAAGACGGATACCGCGCCGACTGCGTCGTTGCTGCAATTCTGGAATCAGCCGCGACCAAGCGACAGGTCGATGTGACCTACTAACACCCGGACCGCCCTACCCCGACAGGGCGCCTTGGTGGGGAGAGTATCGAGGCACAGAGACAAGGAAATGGGGCGGTCACCTTTCGGTGATCGCCCCATGATGCTTGGGCGATATCAGCCCCCTAGCGGCCTCGCCCCAGTCCCTCTGCAACCAGGTAACGCAGGCTGCGCTCAACCGCTTCCATCATGTCCCCTGCACAGCGGTCCAACTCCACGATGAGCCACTCCGGCGCATCGCCAGCCGCTTTCAGGACTGCATGGAAGTCCATGAGGCCATCGCCCACCGCCGTCATGGGCATATCCTTGACGCAAGGGCCGTCTTTAATATGCAACAACGGCGCTCGGGTCCCCAACTCACGCAGGACCTGGCACACATCAGCGCCGGCGGTCTGCACCCAATAGGTATCGACCTGGAAGAAGATGTCCGGCTCCAGACAGTCCAGCATGACCTGGTAGGGATACCGCCCCTCGACTGGCGTGAACTCCCACCAATGGTTATGGATTCCGAAGCGCATCCCATGGGCACGTGCTACGGCAGCAGCCTCGTTGAATACCTCACACGTCCGTTTGATCTCGTCCAGTGAGGCGAAGGCATCCGGCCCCTTGCCTGAGATGATGCGGCGGCTGCCGATCGCTTCCATGGCCTCGATGACCTCGGTCTGGTGCTCTCCCAACGGCAATGGCATATGCGCGCTGGGCACCTCCAGGCCCAAAGCCCGGAAAAGCTGCCCCGCTTTCTCCGCTGTGGTCCCTGGGAACCCCGCCGGTTCGACCCCGACGTATCCCATCGCTGCCACGCGCCGCACCGTGCCCTCAAAGTCCTCCTGGGCATACGCCCGCACCGAGTACAACTGCAACGCCACTGGCGATACCATATGCTCAGCCCTCACCACAGCTCAGCCTTCATAGGGCGTGACCGCCTCAAACGGCTCTGGCCGATGGCCGAACGTCACCGTCGGCCCCCCAGTGGGCGCAGCCCAGCGCACCGCGTTGATCAGTACACGTTGAATCTCCGGCTGATAAAAGATCGGGTAGGTCTCGTGCCCGGGTCGGAAATAGAAAACCTTGCCTGCGCCCCGATGGTAGCAACAGCCGCTGCGGAAAACCTCGCCTCCCTGGAACCAGCTCACGAACACCAGGGTATCCGGCGCCGGAATGTCAAAACGCTCGCCATACATCTCGGCATGAGGGACCTCGAAGTACTCACCGAGGCCCTGGGCGATGGGATGGCCGGGCTCAATCACGTAGATGCGCTCCTTCTCCCCGATCTCACGCCACTTCAGGTTGCAGGTAGTACCCATCAACCGCCGGAAGATCTTCGAGAAGTGACCGGAGTGCAGCACAATCAGCCCCATGCCCTCCAACACCCGCTGCTGCACCCGATCCACGATCTCATCCTTGACCTCGGCGTGCGCCATATGTCCCCACCAGATCAGGACATCAGTGGACGCCAGGACTTCCTCCGTCAGGCCATGTTCCGGCTCGTCGAGCGTCGCCGTCCTCACCTCAAAGCCCGCCTCGCGCAGGAAGCCAGCGATGACCTGGTGCATGCCATCGGGGTAGACCTTTGCCACCGCTTCGTGCGTCTTCTCATGTCGAAACTCATTCCACACCGTCACTCTTACAGTACCCATACGATCCGTCTCCTTTTACCTGCAAAAGATTGTGACCACACAGTGGCCCAGCACGCTGGCGGCCCACCGCCACCAACGCGGTACACAGACCCTGGCTGCACAGTCCCCTCATCCAGGGGAGCCTGTGCCCGCCGATAGTAAACCGCAGAAATTCCGATGGGCAACCCCAGCCACCTAGCATAACTGACCTGCTCATCTCGTCAACGGGACAGTGGGCAATGATTGTCTGCGGTCCTTCCGGTGTAAAGGCTACCCTCGGGGACGTTATGACCCTAACTCTTTTAGCCCATTGATTTGTGGAAGGGAACGGGGACAGCGCAGTGAGTTGCACGTTTCAGGGACCCGTGCTATCTATCGAGAAGTAGCGGAGCAACACGGTCACGGTACCCCTGCCACCCCGTCTCCGCCGCGCCAGGCGTTTTTCAGACAGCCCGTAGGAAAAGTCCTCGAGGTCACCATGTCACAAACAGCAGGGCCGTCGATGTCCATTGTGGGCGATCTCATCACCTCCAATCACTTTTTTGAGTAGCCCGTATTGGCGATGAACTCTATTGGCCAGTCGCCGACCGCGTCCTTCCTCGTCGTCATTTTGTACCTTACAGCCTTTGGATATACTGGAACTTAACACGAATTACCCAGCATGCACAAGGAGAATACCATGGCGAGCAACTTATCCACACCACTTGATCCGGCGCAGATCGAGGCCCGTATCGAGGAACTTCTGACACAGATGACTTTAGAGGAGAAAGTCTCCCTGCTCTCCGGGAAAAACGCCTGGCAGACCGTCTCCATCGAACGGCTTGGCATCCCCTCGTTAACCATGACCGACGGGCCTCATGGTGTCCGGGCCAACCATACAGGGCCTGAACGGATCAGCGGCCCAGCCACTTCTTTCCCAACCGGGATCTCAATGGCCGCGAGCTGGGATCCAGGGCTCATCGAGCGAGTTGGGGCCGCGCTGGCTGAGGAGACCCGGGCGATGGGCTGCGACATCCTTTTGGGACCCTGCGTCAATATCATGCGCACACCGCTGGCCGGCCGAAACTTCGAAAGCTATTCGGAGGACCCCTATCTGGCTGGGCGGATTGGCATCGCCTGGGTGACAGGGGTGCAGAGCAAAGGGATTGGCGCTTCCCTCAAGCACTACGCATGCAACAACCAGGAGACCGAGCGCTTTCGCGGGGATTCCGTGGTGGACGAACGGACCTTGCGCGAGATCTACCTGGCGCAGTTCGAGGCGATCGTCAAGGAGGCCCAACCCTGGACTGTGATGTGCGCTTACAATCGTATCAACGGAATCTATGCCAGCCAACATGCGTACCTACTCAATAAGATCCTGCGCGACGAATGGGGGTTTGAAGGCGTGGTGATCTCTGACTGGGGTGCCAATCACACTATCGTCGAGTCAGTCAGCGGCGGACTGGACATCGAAATGCCCGGCCCGGCGAAATACTACGGGCGCCTCCTGGTCGAGGCTGTACGCAATTGGCAGGTGGAGGAATCCACCATCGATGCCGCGGTCCGTCGAGTTCTGCGCATGCTGTTCCGCTCTGGCAAGATGAACGAGGCGGCACCATCTCCTGGTGAGGTCAACACACCGGCCCACCAGGCCCTGGCCCGCGAACTGGCTGAGGCCTCCATCACACTGCTGAAGAACGACGGTGGGGTCCTGCCCCTCAAAGACGTATCCAGGCTGGCTGTCATTGGTCCCAACGCCGCCGAAGCCCGCATAGGCGGAGGAGGCAGCTCCTATCTGGAGCCGCCCTACCGCGTGAGTCCGCTGGAGGGCCTGAGAGCGCGCTTCGGTGACAACATGCACATAGAGTACGCTCAGGGCTGCGACAACACCGTAGCACCGCCGGCCCTAAAACCCAACGTTCCGATAGGAGAGAAACAGCAGATCGGATTCCTGGGCCGGTTCTACCGCACCCCGGACTTCTCCGGCGATGTCCTGGCAGAGCGCGTGGACCCCTATCTCGACGAGTGGTACCTGCACACGCCGCAAGGTGTACCAGAGCGCGGCTTCTCGGCACGCTGGGAAGGAGCTTATCGGCCGGAGATAAGTGGACGCTATCACCTCCGGTTGCGCACCAATGGTATGCTTCGGCTATTTGTCGACGACAAACTGATCCTGGATACCACAGCGGATTCCCCAGGCGAGACACATCAAAGCAGCGAGGCCACGACCTACCTCGTGCTGGATGCTGGACGCGTATATCGGCTGCGCGTAGATTACGTCGCGCCTGTTGAGTCCGGCCCTCGCGAGCTGCGGGTTCTGGCACGCTACGAGCCCCTGCCGGAGGATGACAATCGGCTTGCCCGCGCTGTAGCCCTCGCGCGCGATTCAGATGTGGCTGTGGTCTTTGCCGGAATGCCTCAGGGCTTCGAGAGCGAAGGGTACGACCGTCCCGACATGACGCTGCCAGGGCCGCAGGACGAACTGATCCATGCGGTAGCCGCTGCAAATCCACGCACGATCGTCGTATTGAACTGCGGAGCGCCCGTCGAAATGCCATGGATCGAAGAAGTAGCCGCAGTGCTCCTGGCCTACTATCCAGGTCAGGAGGGAGGACATGCCATCGCCCGTATCCTGGCTGGCGACGTGACCCCCTCAGGCAAACTTCCAGTGACGTTCCCACGGCGCTACGAGGATAACCCAACCTTCTTGAATTACCCAGGCACACGCCAGGTCCGCTACGGAGAGGGAATTTTCGTAGGCTACCGCTACTATGACAGGACAGGGATCGACCCACTCTTCCCCTTTGGGTTTGGCCTTTCTTACACGACCTTCGAGTACCATGACCTCGAGGTACCCGCACAGGCCCCCTGTGGCGAGTCGGTCGAAGTAGCCGTGACGGTGACAAACACCGGCGCTGTCGCTGGCCAGGAGGTGATCCAGCTCTACGTCACCGATCATGAGGCCAGCCTCGAGCGGCCGGTCAAGGAGCTCAAAGGTTTCCGAAAGGTGCGCCTCAACCCCGGAGAAAGCACGCGTGTGACCTTCCTGCTCGACGCTCGCGCCTTCGCCTTCTACGACCCCTACCAGGCCAAAGATTGGGTTGTGGAGCCAGGAGCCTTCGACATTCTGGTGGGAAGCTCTTCCAGGGACATTCGGTTGCAGGGTGCCTTACAGTTGGTATGAGGAGAGAAACGCTGTGACCACATCAAAGCGTCAGCACGTGCGCCAGAACCGTCCCGTGAACCGCGAGACCTTTATCAAGCCCTGGCCCGAGGCAGGTCTGGTGGCCGTAGGCA
The DNA here is from genome assembly GCA_964530185.1 of uncultured Anaerolineales bacterium. Classification (GTDB taxonomy): domain Bacteria; phylum Chloroflexota; class Anaerolineae; order B4-G1; family SLSP01; genus PWVB01. The sequence goes on along the minus strand of CAZHBB010000049.1, from coordinate 11,358 downwards.
GCCCCTTTGACCCCCAGCCCAGCCTGCGCATCGAGGAAAGGCGCATCACCGAGATGGATGGAGTGCCAGCCGCTGACTTCGACCTCATCGACCACTTCATTGCCAGGCACAGCATCGATCTGGAGGCAGCCCCCCAGGCCATGGCAATGCCCTCCCGGGAGATCGCCCACATGCTCGTGGACATTAACATACCCCGTCATGAGGTCCTCGAAATCACACGGGGCTGCACGGCAGCCAAGTTGGTAGAGATCGTGCAGCAGATGAACGTGCTGGAGATGATGATCGCGCTGTCAAAGATGCGCGCTCGCCGCACACCGGCCAATCAGGCACACGTGACGAACCGCAAGGAACACCCAGCGCTTCTGGCAGCGGACGCAGCCGAGGCCGCCTTACGTGGCTTTCGTGAGATAGAGACTACCGTCGGCGTCAGTCGTTACGCCCCTCTCAACGCGCTGGCTATCCTTGTGGGGTCACAGGCAGGTCGGGGCGGTGTCCTGACCCAATGTTCAGTCGAGGAAGCCACCAATCTGCGGCTGGGATTCCGAGGACTGACCAGCTACTCAGAGACATTGTCAGTCTACGGCACAGAAGGTGCGTTTATCGACGGTGACGACACACCATGGTCCAAGGCGTTTCTGGCCTCCGCCTACGCCAGCCGTGGCGTAAAGACACGTTTCACCTCAGGTACGGGATCCGAAGCGCTGATGGGTCACGCTGAGGGGAAGTCCATGCTCTACCTGGAGGCTCGCTGTCTATTGGTCACCCGAGGGGCAGGCAGCCAGGGCACTCAGAACGGGTCAATCAGTTGCATTGCCTTACCCGAATCACTGCCCGGCGGGGTACGGGTCGTGCTGGCAGAAAACCTCATCGCGGCGATGCTCGGGCTGGAGGTCGCGGCAGGTAACGACGCCCTGGCCTCGCACTCTGAGATGCGCAAGACGGCCAAGCTCATGCTACAGTTTATCCCGGGCACCGACTTCATCACCTCAGGGTATGGTGCCATCCCACGATATGACAACATGTTCGGCGGTGGCAACTTCGACGTCACAGAGCTGGACGACTGGTACGTCATCCAACGGGATATGCAGATTGACGGGGGTATCCACCCGCTGCGTGAGGGGACTGTGCTCAAAGTGCGAGAACGCGCCGCCCGGGCTGTCCAGGCCGTATTTGACGCGCTGGACTTCGCCGAGATCACCGAGGAGGAGGTGGCCGCGGCCGTTACAGCTTACAGCAGCGAGGATATGCCCGACCGAGACCGCATCGCCGACATCAAGGCCGCCCAGATGCTGCTTGACGGCCCCATTGATGTCCTGGAGATCATACGGGCGCTGGCCCAGGCTGGCTATGAGGACGTTGCAGCCAACATCCTCGAGATGCAACGGCAACGTGTGATCGGCGACTATCTGCAGACGGCGGCCATTTTCGCCGAAACCTCAGGCCGGCCGTTCAAGGTCCTCAGTGCATTGACTGATCCCAACGACTACCGAGGACCGGGGACAGGTTACCGCGTAGAGGGCAGCCGCTGGGCTTTGCTCCAGGACATCCCCCAGGCCTGGGACCCGCGCGACTTCCTGCGTGAGCTCGAGGCTACAGAGCGAGAGCCGTGGCTGGAGGAGGTCGGCCAGGCGCAGGCAGGCACTGAACCCGAGGTGATCATTGCTGTGGGTCCTGCGTTCGGCCTCAGCATCCAGCAAACCCTCAGCGGGCTGGATCTGCGTGAGGTGTTGAAGGCCATGATCCAGGGTATCCAGGAGGAAGGACTTCCGGCGCGCGTCATCCGAATCCACCACACTGCTGATTGTGCCTTCATTGGACACGCTGGCGCCCAACTCAGTGGCTCGGGGGTAGCCATCGGGATCCAATCCAAAGGGACGACCGTGATCCATCGTAACGATTTGGCACCTCTGGAGAACCTCGAGCTCTTCTCCATGGCCCCCAACCTCGACCTCGACACTTACCGACAGATTGGTCGCAACGCAGCGCGCTATGCGCAGCACCGCCCGACCACGCCGGTGCCAGTCCGCATCGACAACACAGCCCGCCTCAGGCTGATCGTGCAGACAACTCTACTGCACCGCAGAGAGACCGAACACATAGAACCGGGCCGTCCGCCAGGCGAGTTGCGGCTGCGGTGAGAGGGCTATCTCGCCGGCGAGGGGAGATCGCCGGCGGGGCCATTACCAGACCAGGAACGAAAGCTTAGTTCGCGAGGAGAGCAAATCATGACATGGCGTAGCAAAGATGTCCTCAAACGACCAGAATGGTCTATGCAACGTGCACTCTGGAAATCCATGGGATACAGTGACTATGACCTGGCCCGCCCCCTTATCGGCGTCGCCAACTCGTGGAACCGGGTGGTGCCAGGCCACTACAACCTCAACCTGGTTTCCGACTACGTGAAACAGGGGATCTTGCAGGCCGGGGGCACGCCCGTCGAGTTCGGTATCATGGCTGCGTGTGATGGTATCGCACAGGGGCATGACGGCATGCACTACATCCTGCCCAGCCGGGAACTCATCGCTAATGATGTAGAGGTGATGGTGCAGGCACATCGCCTTGATGCCGTCGTGCTGCTGGCCTCCTGCGATAAGATTGTGCCTGGCATGCTAATGGCGGCCGCCCGCATCGGCGTCCCAGCCATTATGGTGGTAGGGGGACCCATGGAAGGTGGGTGCACCTTTGACGAACGCGCCGCAGATACCACGTCGTTGACGGAAGGACTGGGCATGCTCACCGCCGGCAAGATTGATGAGGCCACCTACCGCGCGTTGGAAGACTGTGCCACTCCCACTTGCGGGTCCTGCGCCTTTTTGGGAACCGCCAACACGATGTGTAGCCTGGCGGAGGCTCTGGGCATGACCCTGCCGGGCAGTGCCAACATCCCCGCCACCTATGCGGCCCGACTGCGCTCCGCGCAGGAGGCGGGGCGACGGATTGTGGCGTTGCTCAAAGCCGGGATCACAGCTCGCGATATCATCACGCCCCACAGCCTGGAGAACGCGCTCCGGCTAAGTGCGGCTATCGGAGGCTCTACCAATGTTGCCCTGCACCTCCCTGCCATCGCCTACGAGGCAGGGAGCGAGATGTCCATGGATCGGTTCGAAGAGATCTGCCGGACGACGCCGCACCTGGCCCGCATCTTTCCTGCCGCCGCCCCAAACGTCCCTGACTTCTACCATGCTGGAGGCGTACCGGCTGTCATGAAGCAACTGCTCCCAATGCTGCACGGCGACGCCCTTACCGTTACAGGTAAGACCATGGCCGACAACCTCGTGAACGCCCCCGATCCCGACGGCACGGTGATCCGTCCATTGGACGACCCCTGGAGCGCCGGTGGAGGACTGGCCGTGTTGCGCGGCAACCTCGCCCCTGACACCGCCATCACCAAACCGGCGGCGATCGTACCGGAGATGCACACATTCACCGGCAAGGCGCGCTGCTTTGATTCAGAGGAAGCCGCCAATGAGGCCATCATGGCCGGGCAGGTCCATGCCGGGGAGGTTGTCATCATCCGTTACGAGGGCCCCAAAGGGGGCCCCGGCATGCGGGAGATGTACACAGCGATGAAATTGCTCTACGGACAGGGGTTGGCGTTGAAGACCGCCGTAGTAACCGACGGGCGCTTCTCCGGCACCAACAACGGCTGCTTTGTCGGACATGTCTCACCAGAGGCTGCCGAAGGCGGCCCTATTGCCGCGGTGGAGGACGGTGATCTGATCACCATTGATATCCCCAACCGTCGTCTACAGCTTCACGTGCCCGATGAGGTCATTGCCACGCGACTCTCGCGCTGGCAACGTCCCGAGCCCAAGTTCAAGCGTGGGTACCTGGCCCTCTACAGCCGGCTGGCAAGTTCTGCCAGTCGAGGGGCCATCATCGAGAACAAATAAGTAGATCCATGAACGAAAAGAGAGAGAGCCACATCACCCGCACTCAAACGGGGCACACGCTCGAGGAGCTGACAATGGAGGCTGTCCTGAAGGGAGAGCTGACCCAGGCAGACTTCCGCATCAGCGCCGAGACGTTACGACATCAGGCGGATTTGGCGGAGGCCAACGGGTATCCGGAATTGGCGCAGAACCTGCGACGCGCCGCTGAGCTGACGGGGCTGACCAATGAGGAGGTGCTGGCGATTTACAGCACACTGCGGCCTGGACGCACCACATATCGTCAACTACAGGCGCTTGCCGATCGACTCGAACATACACACAACGCTCCGTTGACCGCTGCTCTCGTGCGTGAGGCTGCTGAGGTATACCTGCGCCGTGGGCTAATCTCGGAGGACGCCGATCCCTCATGATATGTGCCTGGGGGCCATGCACCGGCCTGAGTGGTACGTGGCCCCCACGGAGTATAGCGCAATTGCGTACCCTAGTCCCAGGCACACAACGAATCGACGTAGGCTGCCGAACCATCGCGCAACCAACCATCAAGCTGCGCCTGCTCTTTGAGCTGTTGGCCTCGCACTCTCGGCACGACCACGTACTGACACCGCATCTCCGGCAAGGCCGTCATGTCCCCCCACAGCTTCTCGAACTGCGCCACCGGGTACACGTCCTCTTGACCATGCCCCCAGCGCTTCTTGACATCCTTGAGGGTGACATACGTCGGCATACGGGCAGCAAGCGCGCGCACATGCTCCGCCACCACAGCCTCATCGGCCAGATCATCTCGATCTAGCCCGAAAATATCCAACAGCCCCTGGATATCGATCCACATTGTGTTGCTATTGTAATAGGATAAGTGAAACTCATCTTCTTCCCGTGGCAAGGCCATCCCCTCGATGAGCCTCAGATCTCCATCCACACGGGCCAGACCACCGCCTCGATCCTCCACACGTCGGGTAATCACCTCGACGGTCATCATGGCACCCGAACGCAGGTGTGCGCCCAGGACCATCGGGGACACATCGGCCCCCACCGTGTCAATATTATGCATCATCAGAACCTGTAAGTTGGGGAAACGCTCGAGCAGTTGCCGGAGGAGGCCATTTCTAAGCATGTTGGGGATCTCAAACCAGTGCCCCACGGGATGCAGACACTGGAGGGGGACATTGTCTCGATAGTCAGCGCCCTCGCCCATCTGCTGGGCCCAGCGGATGAGGGAGGCGTGCAGGCTATCACGGACCTTCTGTGCCTGCTCGTCGAGCAGTTGCTGAGGCATTTCCTCCCAGGCGAACCGCAGATCACGCGTCATCGGCACCAGCCTCAATCCAACGGCGCGCCCGGGCGAGAGGTACAACGGCCCCTGATAGCCGTAGCGGTTGTGCCGCTCCAGATAGGCAGCGATAGGCTGATGGGTCAGATAACTGGTCGTGATGACGTGAGGCAGAGGAGCCCCCACCGTCCTGCTGACACGCCGACTCTTGGCCAGGTGCACCTCAATGAAGGAACGGTGGACACCCCCCAGTTTACAGAATGGATGCAGTGCCTTTACCACGCCAGCCCCATGGGTCCACCGGCTCCCCACCCCGGCAGCCAGGGTCACCACCGCCACGCGGCCCTCCCGGATTGCCTGCAATCCCACTTCCTCAAACTCGCGGAACTCACGCGCTGATCCCGCGTCTCCTATCTCCCTCAGGAGCGCCTGCGATAGGTCCAGGACATCATCAGGGGAAACGTCACGGATCTCCGTGCTCGCGGGCAGCCGATTCTGAGCCAACCCAATGCGGCCACTGCGCAGGTCAGCTCTGATCTGTTCATGTTGGATCCGATCAAAGCCCAGGGTCTCCAGAAGCTCATCCAACGTCTGACCGGCCGCAGTCTGATCCGCCGGGCGTGGCAGGAGTTGATCGAACAACACCTGCACGATACCCGAGAGCCCGGTGTCCATCCGACACTGCGCACCAAAGGCATCCAACTCTGCTCGCTGGGACACCGACAGCTCATGACGGGCACGTCGTACCAGCTCGGGGATTCTCAACGTGTAGTACCCTGGTGGCATGAGGGCCACTGGGCACGTACCCGCCGCCCCTTGTTCCGCCATGATATCGCCACACAGCAAACTGGCATGCGTGCCACGCTGGTTGATCGCGAAGTCGTAGACCACCGGGTCCATGGCAAACGGCAACGCATGCTGTAATTCTCGCTTCGCCGTCATCATAGCCGCGTGCAATCGCTCCTGGGCCTCAGCCTTGCGCCGCGGGTCAAAGATGAAGCCCATACCCCCGCCCGACATTCCCCCCAGCATCCAGAAACCCCAGAAATCTCTACCGAACGCCCGACGCATGCGCTCGATCAATGTCACAGTGTACAGGTTGTTCGCCCACGGGATGATCGTCTCAATTGGACCAAAGAAATTGCGCGTGGTCGCATCGCCGATGCCGCGGATATCACCATGCCGCAACAGTGCCAGGATCTCATCGAAGATCCTCATGGCCTCCATGCGGGCCCGCCACTCCTGTTGCGAGCGCAGTAGATACTTCTCGGTCACCATCTCCAGGATCGGGCCGACATCTTGGGCCATCCCTCCATGCACCAGAATCAGGCTCTCCTGGAGGGCCTTACGAGTGTCCTCTCCTACCTCATCCAGCCCCAGGATGTGATGAGAGGGCAACAATCGCCCTCGACTGATGCCGAACTCCGGATCACCGGGCTGCGCCAGCTCACCTTTGATGAGCTTGATCCCCGGCCATACTCCCCCTGAATCCTGCCAACCGCCACCAGAACCAGCGAGCCATTCCCCCAGGATTGCCCGGGCAGCCACCAATCGTCTTTCTTCCTCCTTAAGCCCACCCGTTAAACTCTGTGTCTGGCCGGTCGCGCGCATGCACGCAGCAATCAAACAGGCCAGGAGACTTGTCGAAACGGCAAGACGCGAGCCTTTGGGGATGTCGTTGACCTTGCTGACGATCTCCAACCCCAACCCCGGGGCCACCAGCCGTGCCAGAAGGTCCGGGAGCCGCTCCCCTGCCCCCTCCATACCGGGCGGGACAATGCCTGACGCGATCACCGCCGCTTTGAGCAGACCGAGATAATCGCGTGCGAAGTCGAATACTTCCGCCAGTTCACGTACCTCGGCCATGGCCCCCAGGTCCACACTGACGAACCGCAGCACGGGGGCGTCGATCACTCGAATGTAGGCTTCTACAGGCGGACGGGGATGAGGATCTCTCCCGTGGACACCCAGGTCGATCGACACATTGAGCACACGGGCGCCTTCTGGGAAATCCATCCCCAGAAAGAAGATGTCGCTCCAGCCGCTATGGCTCAGGTCCATGCGCACTGGCGTCGCCTCGTGCAGGATAGGGTATAAGCCCTGCGGTGTCTGTGCCAGCAACTCCTGACGAATGCGCAAGGGGTGATCCGCAGGATGCCCCACACGGAACATCCACTGGTTCCCCCGCACCGATCGCACGCTTCGGCGCACCTGATCAGCCAACGTCTGGAAGCCCAACCGACGGTAGGCCTCAGCCAGGGCACTGGCAATACCCTCGTTCATGCCATCGCGCGTCGCAGCTTCAAGAAAAGTGTCAATGGCCTCCTCGAAACGCCGTTGCAACAGATGCTCGTAGCCCTGGTAGGGGATCAGGCCGCGGCGCACCAGGCCAGACTTTGCAGGCAAATGGAAACGGTAGATGGCATAGAGGAAGAAAAGAGCTCGCACCTGTTCATAGAGGTTGTCGCTGTGACGCCGAAAAGTATCCAGAGCTCGGGCCTCCTCGAACAGTTCAGGGAGCGTGGCCCGCGAGCAGATGACGTCCAGCGAGCGATTCCTGACCTCCATCTCAGATGAGGTGATGATCTCCACCAACCGGCCCATCACGCTACCCTCGCCTCTCATGACTCTCTCTGTGAGCTCAGCTCACGGTTGACCAGGAGCTCCAGAAGCCGCGTCAGCACTAGGTCCCGATCCCGGCCGTTGAGCGCCAGGGCCAACTGTGCGATCAGGAGGCCGTACTTGACACCGACGTCGAACCGCTGTGCCCGCTCTTCCAACGCCAGGTACTTCTCACGCTGGGCCAACACGTTCAACGCCGCTGACAGCGTCAGTCCACGGACATCCTCCTGAGCTGCCAGCAACTCGCCCAGAATCTCCATCACCGACGGCGTCAAGACATGCATCCCAAAGAAGCAGAGATAGTGACCCACCCGTAGACCGGGGACAACCAGATGAAGCTCGGCCTCCGTAGGCGTCGGCTTCTCTACCACGCGCTCTATCAGGTAGAGATCATGGCGTCCGGATACCCGGCGGCCGCCCACGGTCCCATAATACGGCAGCAGAGTCTCCCTCGTTGCCTGAACGGCCGAGACAGCGCAGGTCTCGGCCTCTGCCACAGCCACCAATTGCCTGGCACAGCTCCCCTGCTCTCGACTGACATACAGATGATCACCTACCAGATGAAGGAAAGGCGCATCGCCCACGAACTCCCGGGCGCAGAACACTGCATGGCCGTAGCCGCGCGGCACCTCCTGGCAGACGAAAGTCACCCGGCCCCGGTGATCGCCCAGAACAGCTCCATACGATTCCTCGTCGCCGGGGGCCACCACCACCGCCACCTCATCCACACCGGCACTGAGCGCTTCCTCCACCAGGATACGCAATACAGACTTCTCCCTACCATCCCGATCGATCAAAGTCTGGACGGGTAGAGCGCGCTGATCCCTTCCCGCTGCTGTGATCACTGCCTTAGAAACATGCATGATGACCTCCTGCCAGCTCCGACGGGCCGTGCCATAGGGCAACGACAACTACGGTCAACCGGGATTGCAGCCATGTGGGGCTCACGCCGACTTAGCCGCCGTTCTCATCAACAGGATACGCTGCCATAGGTGGCTCAACTGCCCGACCCTTGGGACATGGGTTCCCACCAACTCGAAACCCCGCTCTGCCATGAAGGCGATGAGTGAGGGGATTGCATAGGCCCGAACGGTTAGAAGCTCCAGCCGATCCCCTGCTCGCAACATAAAACGACGCCCCAGACACGAGACAGTCACCGTGCGCTTCACCTCGAAGAAGAACGTATACTTCAGGGCTTCAGGTTCCCGCTCGAGTAACTCATGTGAGAGGAAAACCCCCTGGCCTGGGGAGAGTCCCAGCGAGCTCAGAAGTCGCTCGAAAAAGGCTGGTAGATTCTGAGGAAGCTGCAACAAGCGCTGCCGTAGACGCGCATTCTGTTGTTCGTCAGCGTACTGAGGCACCACATCCACATAAGCATATTCGCCAGGACGTACCAGGCGTGCCAGCATCGTACGGGCCTCGTGCTGATCGAGGTTCCCGAAAGTCCCTCCGATCATGGCGTAAAGGCGGATAGACGCCGGGTCAAGAAGCGCCCACAGACGGGCAGGGAAGTCAGATCGCATGAAGTCTGCCAGTACCAATTGATGCGGGAAAATCTCCCCCTCTAGATTGGCCGCCGCCAGTTCAAGCATCTGTGCCGAGGAATCCACCCCTACGTAGATCACCTGGTGGCCGGCTGCATGGATCGTGCGCAAAACCATTTTCTCCGGCCCGGCATTCCCACAGCCAAGGCTACAGAACGCCAGAATGCCCTCTGGCTGAAGCAGATGCTGCTGGGAGAGGAAATGCACTTCATCCTCCCATGCAATCTGACTGATATCTGAGTTACGATATGCGTAGAAGGATTGTGCCCCTTCCAGAAAATAGAGGAGGTTTTGGGGAAGGCGTCGCGTTTGAGCTAACTCCGCACAATAGTCAGTGGCAAGGTCCGCCAGGTCATGGAACGTCAAGAACTTGGGCATCAGCTATCCTCGCGTGAGATGCTCCACTGGCACCCAGTGGAGACAGGCGCATTATACTCAAGGACGGGCGCTCTGCCAAAGCAGCCGCGAGAATGCTCGCGAGTACTCTGCCGGACCCTTGAGCCGCTCCACAGACCACCTGAAGTTTGGCTCTTTTGGGGAGGGCATTGACAAGTAGAACGCCCATCCAGTAGAGTAGAGGTGCAAGCCAACACTCAACTGGAGGGCGTTCTGACATGAAGGATAACGCGAAAGAGCTAGAAGCACCAGTCCTGCTGGCAGAGTTGTGGCAGTTGCTGATGGGAGCGCGAGAGGTATTCGGTCAGGAGCGCGTATTCCGGCGGGTAGTAGGTCTGGTGTTAGCGGAGCTGTTGACGCTGGGACGCCATACGGTGACCCAACTCATGCGCACGCTTGGCGCAGTAGACTGCGATTGGAGCGCCTTCTACCGGCTGTTCAGTCGGGGGCGCTTTGATGAAGAAGCACTAGGGGCCCAGCTGCTTCGTGAAACGCTGGAGCATGTGGATGCCAGCGCCCCATATGTGGTGACGGTCGATGGCGTACGGGTTCCTCGCAGTGGCAGATGTGTAGCCGGGAGTAGTTGGTGGCCAGCCCCTAACACGGCCTACTTCCGGCGGGGCTTGGCGCGCGCGCAGCGATTTGTGGAGATTGCGTGGCTGACCCCGGAAGAGAAGAGCTACTGTCGTGCTGTGCCCCTACGCTGGCTACCGGCGGTGACCGCGAAATCCGTGCCCTCCAGCAGCACCCCGTGCAAGGAGTGGGAAGCTGGTTTGCACGGCCTGACCTGGACGCGAGACCAACTGAATGCCCAGGGGCGCAACGCGACCCACCTCGTAGGCGTGCTGGATGGGAGCTACGATACGCGTGGGATCTGGAGCGCGCTGCCCGCGAACACCACGCTCATCATCCGCTGTGCCAAGAATCGGGCTCTGTACGCCTTGCCCAAGACTGCACCAGGCCCGCCGAAGCGGGGGCGCCCCGCGCTGTACGGGGTCCGCCAACCAGCCCCGCGCGCGTGGTTACGTCCGCGCAAGGAGATGCGGACCATGACCGTCCGCATCCGCGGACGCGACCGGCAACTCAGGTATCGCGTTGTGGGCCCCGTGGTTGTCGAAGGTGCCCCGGAGTGTCCGCTGTTTCTGTTGGTGATCGGGGGCCGTACTTGGCGTCAAGGACGCAAGCAGAAGTACCGGCAACCGGCTTACTATTTGGTCAATGCTAAGCGGGAAGCCGACCGATGGGTACTCCCCTTCCCAGTCGCTACCTTGCTCGTGTGGGCCTGGCAACGTTGGGAGTGTGAAGTCGCGCATCGCGAACTCAAGAGCGCGTTGCGGATCGGCGACAAGCAATGCTGGAGCGCCCTCGCCGCCCTGGTCGCGGTCCAATGGGGTGTGTGGGTCTACGCCCTGTATGTGCTAGCGGCATACCGCGCGTGGGGCATCACCGCGGGCCCCCGACGCCAAGGGGGCTGGTATCCCCATGCCCGCCGTTGGTCATTCTCTACACTACGCCAGGCCTTCCAGGCTGCGCTCTGGGAGTACACCGATTTTCACCCCCTTTATGCGCGATCCCTGGACAAGTGGCTCAAAAAGGAGCTCTGGTTGACCGGCCTCGCCAACGCTCTCACTGATCC
>CAZHBB010000048.1:0-20569 GCA_964530185.1 uncultured Anaerolineales bacterium | reverse complement strand
GGGGCGCAGATGAATGAAAGAAAAAGCCAAGGGAAAGCTCTTGACAAAATCCGATTATGGATCTATAATATTTATAGATAATCATTATTCACAGATAGCAGTTATTATGAACAACGTCCAGAACATCCTTCGCTTTCAGCAGATGATAGAGTCGCTCAAGAGCCATGGCTTCCGCCTGACTCCTCAGCGGCTAGCGCTGGTCGCGTTGCTGGCCGACACTACCACTCACCCAACCGCCAACCAGCTCTATGAACAACTTCGTACACGCTTCCCCACCATGAGTCGGGCGACAGTCTATAAGACCCTGTCAACCCTGAAAGAACTAGGGGAAATCCAGGAATTGAGCACCGGAGATGGAGAAGCCAGATACGATGGCTATCAGGCGGAGCCACACCCACACCTGATGTGCGTCCAGTGCAAGCGCATCATCGACTATCCCATGGAGTGGCCAGCGGCACTCATCGCTGAGATAGAGGCAGCCTCTGGGTTCCAGATCCTGGGCTATGAGATGGTATTTTATGGGGTTTGCCCGGCCTGCCGTGCGGCGGGCCGTCAGACATAAAGCTCGGATTCCCCGAGCTTTGGCACAAGCACAAAGTTATTTCATAACAACCATTAGGAGGTAGAAAGACTATGGAGAGCAAGAGTATTCCACTGATCGGCGATAAGTTTCCAACCATGACTGTCAGCACCACACACGGCACGATGACCCTGCCCGACGCGTTCAAGGGACGGTGGTTCATCCTGTTCAGCCATCCGGCCGACTTCACGCCGGTATGCACGACCGAGTTCTACGCCTTCCAGCAACGCTATGAGCAGTTCAAGGCACTCAACACAGAGCTTATCGGCCTGAGTGTTGACCAGGTCTTCTCACACATCAAATGGACTGAGTGGATTCAGGAGAACCTGGGCGTGAAGATCGAGTTCCCCATCATCGCAGATACGGGGGCAGTGGCCGATAGGTTAGGTCTCATCCACCCCGGGAGCCCCACCCACACCGTCCGCGCAGTTTTCATCGTAGACCCCAAAGGCACCGTGCGTGCCATTCTCTACTACCCAGCCGAACTCGGGCGTAATTTCGACGAGCTGCTGCGCATGATTCGGGGGTTCCAGGTCGCTGAAGCCCAGGGCGTTGCTATTCCCGCCAACTGGCCCAACAATGAGTTATTTGGCGATGACGTCATTCTTCCTCCCCCCTCGGATGAGAAGACTGCCGAGTCCCGCCGTGGGATGGAAGGTTGCCTGGATTGGTGGCTGTGCCACGTTCCCACGAAGAAGTAAGTCGTCCGCACTGTAAATAAACCACCAAACACTGGAGGCGTTGACTCTATGTCGACGCCTCCAGTGCCTTCAGATCACCCCGCTGGCCACGGAAGCGGGATCGCCACTCCCTCCGCCTTGGGGGGATTTCCATATTCTTACCTCGACGATATATCGCTGTCACTCTTGGCGCAGCTCAAGATAGCGTGCGTAGGCAGCATCCCAGGCCCCGGTGTCTCGTGGCTCGAACACCCGTAGATCAAACGACCGTCGGATAACCTCGCGCCCTTCTGCAACAGACCCCAGAAAACCGAGGGCTATGGCCTGTACCAGCACGTTACCCAGAGCCGTTGCCTCCACCGGGCCAGTAATCACTACACGCCCCGTCGCGTCTGCAGCTAGCTGGTCCAGGAGTACGTTCTTAGAGCCGCCACCGATGATGTGGATCGTCTCCAGATGGCGCCCTGCGACCTCGTCGAGTCGCTCGGCCACCCATCGGTATTCCAACGCCAGACTCTCCAGGGCAGTCCTTAGAATCTCACCCTTGGTCTCGGGCACACGCTGCCCCGTCTCACGACAGAAGTCACGGATCCGGCCAGGCATGTCCCCCGGCGGCAGGAAACGCACATCGCCCGGATACACAAGCGGGCCAAAGGAAGGCGCCGCGGCTGCCATGTCGACCATCTCACTGTAGTCGTACTCCTCGCCCTCACGCTGCCATTGGTGGCGACATTCCTGGACCAACCAGAGCCCCATGATGTTCTTCAGCAGACGAAAAGTGCCTTCGACGCCACCTTCATTGGTGAGGTTGTAGGCCAGCATCCGCTCATTGATGACCGGTTCCTTCACCTCGATCCCCATCAGAGACCAGGTACCCGAACTTAGGTAGATGGCATTCTCAGGATCCATCGGCACCGCAGCCACGGCGGAACCCGTATCATGTGTCGCAGGAGCCACCACGGGGACGCCCGCCAGTCCCGTCTCCTCCGCCACATCGTCGGACAATGGCCCTAACACGGTACCTGGCGGCACGACCTCACCGAAGATCCCAGTGGGAATGCCAAGCTTCTCCAGCATCTCCCAGGCCCAATCCTCCGCCCGGGGGTCATAGCACTGGGTCGTCGTGGCGATGGAAAACTCGCTCACCATGCGACCGCTGAGCCAATAGTTCAGCAGGTCAGGGATGTTGAGAAACCGATCGGCTATCCCCAAGATGGGCGAGTCGGCCTCGACCATTGCCACAAGCTGGTAGAGGCTGTTAAGCTGCATAAACTGGATACCGGTGCGCGCGAAGATCTCCTCGCGCGGGACCTTGGCAAAGGCAGCTTCCATCATGCCATTTGTGCGACTGTCACGATAGTGATAGGGATCACCCAGCAAACTCCCATCGCGCGCCAACAACCCGAAATCGACCCCCCAGGTATCCAAGCCAATCCCACTGACACGATCACCGAACTGCACCGCCGCTTTGGCCAACCCTACCTTGATATTGCGCCATAGGCCCAGGATATCCCAAAACAGGCTACCCCGCACCGTCACCGGGCCATTGGGAAACCGATGGACTTCCTCCAGACTGATACGCCCCTCATCCAGGTGACCAGCTACGATTCGCCCACTCTCTGCACCGAGATCGACAGCTAAGAACACGCGTCCATGTACGTCTTTCATATACGATCCCCCTTTCTCTTCAACCTCCCAGGAGATAGACTAAAAGTACGTTTCATAACCCTCAATGCCTAAAGCATCACGCATCAAGATCAGATTTCTGCGCAGATTCGCATTGACGGGGACTCCCAACTTACGGATCTCCTGTTCCTTTTCGTATTCCTTCTCACCTGCTACATAGACCCGAGCCGCACCAGGCGCCTTACGCGCCTGATGCAGGGTTCGAATCATGTCTCCTACGATCTTTTTGAACGTCGGCAACGGGACAAAGTGCTCGACATCGATGGCGAGGAAGAAATGGCCCAACATGTGCGGACGGCGCGAGCCATCCTCGTTGAAGCCCAACAGATCCTTCATGAAAGGTCCCCCAGAGAGCGCAGCCGAGAGGATCTCCACCATCGTGGCCAGGCCATAGCCCTTGTGCCCGCCCAACAGCTCTCCAGCGCCTCCCAATGGCAGTAATGCTGCCTGAAACTTTGGCAACGCCTCCAGAATAGTCGCGGGATCCGTCATTGGATTACCCTCAGCGTCAATCACCCACCCTTCTGGGATGGGCTTCTCTGCGCGGTCGGCGACCTCGATCTTGCCCCGCTGTGTAATGGAAGTTGCGCCGTCGAAACAGAACGGGAAGGGCAGATCGGACGGAGCCGCAAAGGCGATTGGATTGGTCCCCAACATCGGCTCGGTGCTGAACGTAGGGGCAATCGAGGGGCGTGCGTTGGTGAACGTCAGGCCGACCATCCCTTCGCCTGCCGCCATCAGGGCATAATACCCGGCGATCCCAAAGTGCGTAGCGTTGCGCACAGCCACCCCACCCAGACCGTACCGACGGGCCTTCTGTACCGCCAACTGCATCGAACGATAAGCCGTTGGATGCCCCATCCCATGATGGCCATCAACCAGGGCCGTCGTCTCGGTCTCCCTGACGATCTCCATCTGCGCCTTTGGGAATTGAATGCCGGCCTGGATTCGATCATAGTAATATTTCAGCCGACCGACCCCATGCGATTCGATCCCCCGCAGGTCAGCAGCGATCAGGACATCCGCACAGATCTTGGCATCCTCCTCCGACACCCCCTGAGCGCGAAAGACATCCTCCATGAAACGCACCAACACATCGACCGGAATCCTCATCAGCTCATTGCCCATCCTTGATACCTCCTGAAGACAAAAATGACAGCTCGGCCGGGCGCCGCTAGAGCGTCCAGACCCCAGGATTGAGACAGCCTGTTGGATCCCAATGCGCCTTGATCCTACGGAGAAGATCGTCGGCTTCCGATACATATCCCCAGGGATCGAAGCCCACGGAGGAAACCCTCGTCCCCGCTCGAATCACCACACAATACCCACCGGCTGCCAGAGCCCTCTGACGCACCCGTTCCAACCCAAGCTGCCCCCGGGCAAAGACCTGGCCATTGCCGAGGTCTACCAAAAGCTCCGATCCACTCAGCAGCGGCGCAGCCTGTTGCACCCACTCGATCACAGCCCCGGGGGCAACACCCACCCGTATAACAAAGTCCTCAGGAGCCACAGTCCGCCCCAACCACTTAGCCCACAACGCATTACCCGTATCAGGCAAAGCCGTAGGTTCGGGAGCTCCCAGGTCCTGCAAGTGCTCGGCCACCAACTTCATCTCTGTCTCGACATCCTCCGATTGACCCTCCGCCGTATAGACCAGTACATCCGCATGCTCTCCTCCCCACTGACTTCCTCCTCGCAGCAACATCACCGAGGATGCCACCAGCGACGCATGCAAAAGCGCCTGCCCCCAGGCAAGTCCCTCAGAGAACGTAGGGATGGGCACCGAGAGCGTTTGAACCTTTCGTGGGTTTGGGCTGAGTTTGAAGGTGACATCGGTAATTACCCCCAGGGTCCCATAGGAACCGATGAAGAGTTTCTGCAAATCATAGCCCGCCACATTCTTCATGACCGGGCACCCTAGATTGAGGACGCGACCGTCCCCCAACACCACGGTCATGGCTAACACTAGGTCACGTACGCCACCATAGCGCATCCGAAGAGGCCCGTTGAATGCGGTAGACACCACACCCCCAACAGTTGCCTCAGACCAGGGGGACACCAATGGGACCCACATCCCCAGCGCCCCCAGCTTTTCTTCCAAGGTGTCCAGCCGAGTGCCGGCCCCAACCCTGACGTAGAGGTCATCGGGTGCACACTCCAGGATTCCGTTCAGACCGCGTGTGCTGAGGATCACCTCGTCAGTCACCGGCTTGAACGACTTACTCCCTCCCCCTATCACTCGAACGTGTTTCCCCGCAGCCGCCAACCCGCATAGGACTTGAGATACCTCCTCCGCGCTTGAAGGCGCCACCTCCTCTCCGGCCACCGCCATCGGCGCCGCATGGACGAGAGGCGGGACACAGGTCATCGCATCCGCATTCGGCGGGAACACCTTGTCAGGGTTGAGCAACTCCGACGGGTCGAAGATCTCCTTGATCTCCCGCATGGCTGACAGCTCTTCGGGTCCATACATCAGGGGCATAAATGCCTGCTTCTCGATGCCAACGCCATGCTCACCTGTAATCGATCCCCCCTGGGCGACAAACAGTTCCGCCATGCGACGCCCGCCCTCCCGAAGCCGGGCAATGAACGCCTCATCCTCTGGGTCGGGGACCAGGACCATGGGGTGCAAGTTGCCATCCCCCGCATGCAGGAGGAAAAGGACCTCGAGATCCAGGTCCTCACAGATTTGGATGACCTGACGCAGTGTGTCGGCAAGTTTGCTGCGCGGCACCGAACCATCCACAGTGTAGTGGTCCACCGCCAACCGCGCCATGGCTCCCGCAGCGCTCTTGCGGGCATACCAGATACGCTCCCGTTCCTCCTCCGACTGTGCCACATGCAACTCAATTGCGCCATGCTCCCGGAGCACCGCGCTTACCTCTTCAAGCTGCGGCTCCACACTGTCAGGGTAGCCGTCGACATCGATTACCAAAGCTGCCCCGGCATGGACAGGCAGGCCGGGATGATTGTAGGCCTCGATGGTCTGCATGATACGCTGTCCCATCATCTCCAATGTGGCAGGGATCAGGCCCGCGGCAATCACAGCCGAGACTGCATCCCCTGCCTCAGCCACGGAGTTGAACGCTGCCAACAGCGTCCGCACAGCCGGTGGATTGCGCACCAAACGCACGCTGGCCTGGGTGATCACACCCAGGGTACCCTCGGCACCGGTCATCAAGCCCACCAAATCGACGGTGGGGTAGTCAAGTGCCCGCCCCCCCAGTCGCACCTTTCTACCGTCTACAAGCACCACGTCCAGGCCGGTGACATAGTTGGTGGTCACGCCGTACTTGAAGCAGTGCGGCCCACCAGCGTTCTCAGCGATGTTCCCCCCAATGGTCGCCGCGCGTCCACTGGCAGGGTCAGGGGGGAAGTAAAGCCCTTCCCCTTTGGCAATTTCATCCAATGTCAGATTGACTACCCCCGGCTGAACTACCGCAGCACGCCCCATAACATCCAGTTCGATGAGTTGCTTCATCTGCGAGAACTCCAACAAGAGACCACCTCTGCGCGCCACGGCCCCACCAGATAGTCCCGTGCCCGCGCCACGCGCCACAACTGGCACGCCATGATCGCGGGCCCAGAGGATGACCTTCTGGACATCGTCTGTGCTATAGGGGAAGACAACCCCGACAGGATCCCCCCGGTCCAGCCCTCCATCCACCTGATAGGTCACAAGCTCGACCGGATCGTCAAGCACCTGACCGGGCCCTAACCCGTTCGCCAGCGATGCCAAAGCCGTTCCCCGTCGGTAACGCCGCAGACGCCGGGCCTGCCACGCCAACCATCGCTTCGGGAGCTGAGGAGCACCGAACAGAGGACGGGGGTGACGCAGAGGGGCACGGAGCCGCGCCGCGACCTCACCATTGCCTCGCTCAGCCAACATATAGGAGAGGTCAAGCATCTCAGCGATGTGGAGAACCTTTGTGTTGAGGTGTGCTCGCCGCACCCCGGCGAGGATCTGCATATGACAACCTGTGTTGCTAGTGACCACCACATCAGCGCCGGTGCTGGCAATGTCGGCGACTTTGTCGTCAAGGATGGCCGTCGCCGTCTCATGGCGCACAATGTTGTAGATCCCAGCGCTCCCACAACAGCGCTCCGGATGCTTCAACTCGACAAGCTCCAGACCAGGGATCATGCGTAATAGAGCACGGGGTTGATCGATGATGCCCTGCCCATGCCGCAGATGGCAGGAATCGGAATAGGTCGCCCTCACCCGCAACACACCCTTCGGGGGCACGTTGAGATGATCGTAGAGAAACTCACTAAAGTCCTTGATTTTAGAGGCAAATCGCCTCGCTCGCTCCGCATACTCGGGATCGTCCTTCAACAGATCAGGATATTCCTTGAGTGTGAGACCGCATCCGCCCGCATTGTTGACCACCACATCGTAAGGCTCAAAGGCCTCGATGTTACGTCGTGCGAGATCCTGCGCGAACGCCTCATCCCCCGTATGCCACTGCGCTGCACCGCAACAGGTCTGCGAGAGAGGGAAATGGACTTCATAGCCATTCCTCTGCAGAACCCGCACCGTGGCCCGGTTGATGTTGTTCAAGAACGCTTCCTGGATACATCCGTAAAAGAAAGCCACAGTGCCTTTCTTCTCGCCGATAGCAGGCGCAGGATGACTGTAGTCCATTGCCGCAGAGGGGATCGGCGGTAGGATGCGCTCCATAGCTTCCAGTGGCTCAGGCAGGATGCCGAGCATCCGAACCACCCGTTGAAGGCCTGAGACCTCGTACAGCCTCAGGAGCCGCGACAACACCTTGAGCCTGTCGACTCGGGGCATCAAGGCCCGCATTCCTAACCAACGCACAGACCTCTCCAGCGGACCCGGATGACGCTCGGCTTCGAGTGCGACGCGAGCCCCTTCGATCAACTTGCCGTACTGCACTCCAGAGGGACAGGCAGACTCACAGGCGCGGCACTCAAGACAGAGGGTGATGTGCTCCGCGAACACTGTGAGGAAGGCTTGCTGATCGATCCGGCCCTGCACAACCGCCCGCATCAGTGCAATGCGGCCTCGAGGCGCATCCATCTCTGTCCCAAACAGGCTATAGGTAGGACAGGCCTCCAGACACAGACCACAATGGACACATTGATTGAGCAACTCACGGTACTCTGGGGTGGACATCCCAACTAGATCTGGCACGTATCTCGCCTCCTAACCCAGCCCACACAATCGTGCGGTCTTCACCCAGCGATTGTACCATCGCCCATTGTTTTCACACAAGCACAGGGACCTGGCGCAGCGTCGCGCTGGCTATCCCACCTCGATAAGTGGTTGCCGAAGCAGAGACACTTGCCTTTCGTGCGTATCCCAGTATCATCTGGGCACCTTAAGTACTCGCGGAGGAGGAAGTCATGCTGTTTCGCAATTTGGGTGTGCCTGAGCTGATCCTGATTCTTGTTATTGCCATCCTGATCTTCGGGCCAGGTCGCATCGGCAAGATTGGAGCGGAGTTGGGGAAAGGGATTCGCGGCTTCAAAGAGGGGGTCTCGGCCGGTGAGGGTAAGAAGGAAGAAACGGAAGAGGAGACCGCCGAGGAGACCCAAGAGGAAACCACCGAGGAGCAGGAGAACACCTGATCTGCAGACCACCAGACTGATTGTATCTCCGTCTACCACTCCGTGACAGATGGAGAAAGGCTGCTTCACCACAAGCTATCACATTTGGGCGACCCGTGACACCGGCGGCAAATGATAGGGTGATGGGTCATGGTCATTGGTGTGTGTATACTGCAATTGTACCTTCCCGGCGTCGCCTCTCTCAAAGCCAAACGCAGCATCCTGAAGCCGCTTCTTCACCAGCTTCGGCGGCGATTCGAGGTCGCCACCGCCGAAGTCGATCGCCAGGACGTGTGGCAATCCGCAGACGTGGCCATAGTGGCCGTTGCCAATGAGAGCGGGCACATTCACCGGGTGCTGGAGAGGGCCGTGCATTGGATTGAGGGGTATGACCCCCGCGTGGAGGTGATCGACTGGCAAGTCGAGCTGCGATGAAGCCCCTGCATGCAGGGGCTATTCAGATGTGATCCGCGGGCCAAGCTGGTTATGAGCGTCATCGATCAGATAAAAGAACGCCTGGACATCGTGGATTTGATAGGCCGCCACGTCCATCTCCAGAAATCCGGACGTTATCTGAAGGGCCTCTGCCCATTCCATACCGAAAAGACACCATCGTTCTTCGTCTTTCCCGACACACAGCGGTGGCACTGTTTTGGCTGTAATCGTGGTGGTGATATCTTCACCTTTGTCATGGAGCTCGAAGGGCTGGATTTCCGATCTGCCCTCGAGGAACTTGCCCGCCAGGCCAATGTCACGCTTGTCAAACGAACGCCTCAACAGGTACAGGCGGAAGACGAGGCCGAGCGTCTACGATCCCTCATCGCTTCAGCCGTCGAATACTATCACACATTACTCATGACAGCCCCGCAGGCCAGCCAGGCCCGCGACTACTTGCGGAGACGGGGGTTCAAGAAGGAGACGGTTGAGCTCTTCCAACTGGGGTACAGCCTGGATACCTGGGATGCATTGCGCACCCACCTGCTGGGACTGGGATACAGCGTGGAGGAGCAGATCAAAGCGGGGCTCCTCATCGAACGGGAAGGGGGAGGTACTTACGATCGTTTCCGTGGACGGGTGATGATCCCCATCTACGATCGGCGTGGGCGGCCCATTGCCTTTGGCAGCCGGGCCTTGGGCGATCAGCAGCCCAAGTACATGAACTCCCCTCAGACGCCGCTCTTCGACAAGAGCAAAGTGCTCTTTGGCCTCCATCTGGCCAGTCGTGGGATCCGTGAGACCGACGCCGCAGTCATTGTCGAGGGCTATATGGACGTGATGATCCCGTACCAGGCCGGGTACAGGAACATCGTGGCTCCCATGGGCACAGCTCTCACTGAGGCACATCTGAAACAGTTGCAACGACTGACCCACCGGTTCATCCTGGCCCTTGACCCTGACAGCGCAGGCATCCACGGCACGCTTCAGGGCCTGGAGACCGCGAGACAGGTGCTGGACCGTGATTGGGTCCCTGTCTTTGACGCCCGCGGCCTGGTCGGCTACGAAGGACGGCTCAAAGCGGAGATCCGTGTGGCGACACTTCCAGACGGTCTGGATCCCGACGAGATTGTCCTGCAAGACCCGCAGCGGTGGGAGTCGATCATCGAGCAATCTCAGCCCGTTGTGAGGTTCGTCTTCCGCCGGCTCCTCTCCCAGGGCAATCCAGATGAGCCCAAAACCAAGTCTCGCATCGTCGACGCCATGCTCCCGCTGCTCCGTGACATCCAGGACAGCATCGAGCGCGAGGCCTATGCCCAAGAGATCGCAACCACGTTGGGGCTCGACCCACGCACGCTGCTCGACCGACTGCGTGCGACAGAGCGAGCCGCTGCCATCCGAGTCGAGGCTGCGATCCGTGAGCGACAGCGGACGCCCACAGGGTCGGACTTGGAAGCATATCTCTTGACGATCCTGATGCACCATCCAGATCTGCTCAAGGCCGTGGACAAGCGCCTCACCTCACTGGGGTTGCATCCCATCGATGAGCATGATTTCTCCACTGGCTACCGAATGATCTGGTATGCCTGGCGCCAACTTCTGGAGCAGCCGGAGCTCGAACTTGATGAATTACTGCCTCCGGATATGATAGAGGCGGTGCAGAGGTGGTTGGGTGAGGCCTTGCCTGAGCTACCTCTCTCTCAATGGCAGCGCGACGTGGTTCGCACAGTATTACGCCTGCGTGAGCGCAGACTGCGTGAGTCAATTCATGAAGCCCAAGTGGCACTGACGACAGCACAATCTGAGGGACAGACCTCAGCGCAACCAGAGATCAGCGCACGGATTCAGCAGTTGTCTAGTGAGTTGCGCATGGTGCAGGTGGCCCTGGCACAACGCTGAGGCAAACGTGGAGACCGTCTCATGGAAAGTCATTTAGATGATCTTCATGTGGGTTTCCCAGCACCGAGCGAAGATGATTGGGACGATTGGGATGAGGGGAGGCCGGAGATTCCTGACGACTTGGCCGACATGGATGATCTCGTCATCGAAGCACAGGACGGAGAGGAGACAAGTAGCAGAGAGCTCCTCCCTGAGCTGACGTTGGACCTGGAGCCTTCCAGTGATGAGCTAGATGAGATCGAAGGGGAGTTCGGCGGCCCCACGCCCTCTGCGGATCTTATTGACGATCCAGTCCGCATGTATCTTCGCGAGATCGGACGGGTCGACCTCCTGGAGCCTCACCAGGAGGTCTGGCTGTGCATCATCAGGGAAGCCGCGGCTCACCTAGAGGAATTGCTTCAGGAAATCGCAACTGCACCAGACCCCGAGGTCATCGAGGCCAAGGTGATTGACCTCTACCAAGACGCTCGCTCGGCCTGGCGCAATGCACAGCGGCTGGCTGAACAGGAGGGCATGGAGATCCCATCCGTGGAGTCCTTCGCGGCAGAGGTGCTGCAACAACAGCGGGTTCTCCTCTCTCAGGATGAATCGTCACTCCACCGAGTCATGGGGCCCAACCAATGGGGTGATGATCCTGTGTGGCGACCAATCGTCCTGGAGCTCCTTCGCGCCGCGATCGCTCTCTATCTCTTGCCCCCGGCGACCGCTGAATGCATCCAGGCATACCTGACCGAAAATCACCGCTGGCCTGCCGTCCCCAGGGTCCGCAGGTGCGTCACAGATCAAGCCATGATCTTTGATTGGTGGAAAGAGGTAGAAGTGCGAGCTGCCGAAGCGCAGCAGATGCTGGTGCGCGCCAATCTCCGTCTCGTCGTCAACATCGCCAAGCGTTACATCGGGCGAGGGGTCTCATTCCTGGATCTCATCCAAGAGGGTAACATCGGCTTGCTGCGGGCCGTGGAGAAGTTCGACTACACGCGAGGCTACAAATTCTCCACCTATGCAACCTGGTGGATCCGACAGGCTATCAGTCGTGCGATTGCGGATCAGGCGCGGACCATCCGCATCCCGGTCCATATGGTGGAGACCATCAACCGACTGATCCGGACCCAGCGCCAGCTTATGCAGGAACTGGGACGGGAGCCGACCCTGGACGAGATTGCTCTCAAGCTCAATCTGCTGGACCCGGCTGACGCGGAGGCCATCAAGTCCGCACGCCAGGACCACCGCCCTCTCCCACCACCGCTGGAACGCAAGCTGCGGCGAGCCGTGGCAAAGGTTCACCGCATCATGAGCATCTCACAGGAACCCATGTCGCTGGAAAGCCCGGTAGGCAATGAGGAGAACAGCGAACTCTCGGACTTCATCGAGGATGAGAATCTACCCGGCCCGATGGATGCTACCTCCACGCACATGCTCCGTGAGCAACTGCGCAGCATTTTAGATGAACTCGGTGACCGCGAGCGAGAGGTCCTGGAGATGCGATTCGGGCTAAAGGATGGGCGTTCTCATACGCTGGAGGAGGTAGGGCAGGCTTTCAATGTGACCCGGGAGCGCATCCGGCAGATCGAATCCAAGGCCCTGCGCAAACTTCGACATCCAGGCCGCAGTCGCAAACTCCGTGATTTCCTCACATAGATGGGGAAACCTTACAGTGAAAGGTAACCAGTAGATCAGACCATGTTCGTCAAGATCGAGGCTCAAACGCGCAGCAAGGTGGACCTGATTGACATAACCGAGCGTGTCCGAACCGCCATCGCCGAGGCGGGCGTAACGGAAGGGATCTGCTTCCTCTTCTGTCCACACACCACGGCAGGGCTGGTGCTCAACGAGAACTGGGACCCTACGGTCGAGCAGGACATCGCTATGGTACTAGACCGCTTGGCGCCTCAGGAGATGCCCTATCGGCATATGGAAGGTAACAGTCCGGCTCACATCAAAGCCGTGCTGGTGGGCTCGGACCACTTCATTTTTATTCGCAATGGGGATCTCCACCTGGGGCATTGGCAGGGTATCTTCCTGGCAGAGTTCGACGGACCGCGACGACGCAACATCTGGGTCAAGCTCGTCAGCGATGCCGATACCTGTTAAGCCCCCATGCACCGTTATCCACACTTACTCCGAGACGCCCACCCAATCCCCTGGGAACGCATAGAAGCG
Source organism: uncultured Anaerolineales bacterium (assembly GCA_964530185.1). GTDB lineage: Bacteria > Chloroflexota > Anaerolineae > B4-G1 > SLSP01 > PWVB01. Next base: position 7,555 of record CAZHBB010000048.1, on the reverse strand, counting down.
CTGTTGCACCGCGTGCGTCGCCCTGGACGATATGTAGGGGGTGAATACAACGCCGTCACCAAACAGTGGACGGAGGTAGCTCTGCGGGTATGCCTGGCATTCCCGGACCTCTACGAGCTGGGGATGTCGAACTTTGCCTTGATGATCTTATACGACATCCTGAATCAACGTGCCGACATCTGGGCTCAACGCACCTACCTGCCAGCGCCAGACATGATCGAGGCCATGCAGGCAGCGGGCATCCCTCTGTACAGCATGGAGAGCCGACACCCCGTGGCACATTTTGACATCTTGGCCATCAGCGTCGCCTACGAACATCTCTACACCAACGCCCTAGAGCTCCTGAACCTGGCGGGGATCCCGCTTCACAGCGCAGAGCGGGACGAGCGCCATCCGCTGGTGATCGGCGGCGGGCATGGCACTTTCAACCCCGAACCCATCACCGACTTCTTTGACCTCTTCGTGATCGGCGAGGCCGAGGAGGCGATTGTGGAGCTGTCTGAGGTGATGATCGAGATGGCGCACGCACCGCGTGAGGCACAGCTTCGAGCTCTCCTCAAGGTGCCTGGGCTTTACATTCCACGATTCTACCAGCCTCGCTATGCGATAGATGGCACCCTCAAGGCTATGGAGCCCACTGACCCTCATGCACCAACTCCTATCATGAAACGCCTGGTCCCTACCTTGCCACCGTCCCCAATCCGACAGTTAGTGCCCAACCTAGACACCATCCACAATCGAGCCGTCATCGAAATCCAACGCGGATGCACACGCGGGTGCCGTTTCTGCCAGGCTGGAGCCATCACGCGCCCCGTCCGCGAGCGTCCAGTAGCTGAGATCGTGAAGGCCGCCGAGGACATCATCGACGCCACCGGTTACGAAGAGCTCGCGCTCCTCTCGCTCTCCTCGGCTGACTACAGCCATATCGATGAACTGGTGCGGCAACTCCTTACCCGCTTCGAAGGACGCCATGTATCGATCTCGTTGCCCAGCCTGCGAATTGACAGTCTCTCTATCGAGTTGGCGGATATGCTTACCCACGGACGCCGGTCCGGCATCACCCTGGCACCGGAGGCTGGGAGCGAGTCTCTACGGCGACGCATCAACAAAGACATCGCAACCAACACCATGCTCTCGGTAGCGGAGGAGATCTTCAAACGCGGCTGGCGCACCCTCAAACTGTACTTCATGATCGGCCTCCCCACGGAGACCGATGCTGATGTCCAGGCCATCGTAGATCTGTCTCAGGAAGTGCGTCGCCTCGGGTATCACATCGGGGGGCGCAAGACCGAGGTACATATCAGTGTGAGCACTTTCGTCCCCAAGCCTCACACCGTCTTCCAATGGGAGCCGCTGGCCGACCCAGCGACGATCAAACGGCGACAGGCGATCTTGAGAAGCGGACTACGCGGACGCGGCCTGCGCCTGGCCTGGAACCACTACGAAGAGACACGACTCGAGGCCCTGTTGGCCCGTGGAGATCGGCGGCTGAACGCCGTAGTGGAACTTGCCTGGCGCAAGGGAGCCAGATTCGATGCGTGGGACGAATGGCGCAACGATGCGGCATGGCGCGAAGCACTGACCGAACGACCCGGCGATCTATCCGCAGCTTTCCCGAATCGTGAGGCATTGGAGATGTTCTACCTCTACCGTAGACGGCCCACCACAGAGATTCTACCCTGGGATCACCTTCACTGCGGTGTGGAGAAGACTTTCCTCCTGCGAGATTATCAGCGCAGCCTGCAGGGTGAGGTACTGATTGACTGCCGCGAACAGTGTCATGCCTGTGGTATCCTGCGCAATTTCGGCGCCCTGAGACGTGAGGCCTGGCAATGTCCAATCCCCCAGCGCTAAAGCACGGGCAGCTTGCGGCTATGCGCTTCCGCATAACCTTTGCCACCGCCTATGCGCTGGCATATGTCTCAGTATTGGAACTCGGTACTATCTGGGAGCGCACGTTAAGACGCGCCCGTCTGCCTCTGCGCTACAGCATGGGGTTTAACCCACGCCCACGGATGCATTTCGCCGCTCCGCTCCCCGTGGGTTGTGGCAGCGAACGGGACCTTCTCGACCTCTGGCTTACCGAACCCCGTACGGCGGACCAGATAGCCCAGGCAGTGGCTGGGGTCCTGCCCCCTCACCTCACAGTGGTGTCTGTCGACCCCGTCGATGAACAGACGCCGGCTCTCTCAGAACAGTTGACGGCTGCCGACTATCGAGTGCAGGTCTTCGGAGGGTCCCCAGAGGCAATCGCAAATGCGGTGACTGAGCTGATGCAAGCCGAGTCGTGGATGATGGCACGACGAGGGCGACGTCACAGTGGACAGATATACGACCTCCGGGGTCTCGTGCTTTCACTGAACGCCGAATCGAACCCCCATGACCTCAGCACCACGCTGACGATGAGGCTCAAAGCACAACCTGGCGCGACAGGTCGGCCCGACGAAGTGTTAAAAGCACTGGGGCTAGCGGATTTACCCCGCCGGTGCGTTCGTACTGGCCTGATCCTGACCGAGAATGACCATCACAGTCCCCCCTCAAGATCTACCGCGAGGGCGGACCAATCCATGCACGCGAGCCACTGATCCAGAGAGGTGATCAGGACGCGCATGACTTCAGCAGCGCGCCGGGTGAAAACCTCCAGCGTCCCATCATAAGCCTCACTCCCCGATTCGCCCACGAGGTCTGTAACCCCGCGCAAGATGAGACAGGCGAGCCCATTGCGTTTTGCCACATGCGCAATCGCACCGGACTCCCAATCCCCACCCAGAGCACCGAACCGCCGATGGAGGTCAGAGACTTCAGCGCCTATCAGGTCGCGGTCCGCTGAGACAAGCCATCCCTGCCGTACTGGCTGCGGAAACGGCCGCTGAAGCCAAGCCAGATCCAGGTCACTGATGTAGTGTGCGATCGCCGCGTCCGGATCGCTCATCTGCTCCACGATATCGTAGACGATCGTACGCGTGACAAGCAAGATCTCCCCCAACTCAACCACCCCCTCGAACCCGCCGCATGTGCCCAGGTTGATCAGCACGTTTGGCCTCCAACGATCGATAGCGTATTGAGCTGAGGCTGCGGCATTGATCTTGCCCCAGCCCCCATGCAGGAACACAAGATGCAGCCTTTGTTCGCCCACCTTGATGTCTCCCCCTATGGCTTCACCATAGGGGGACGAACCGGCACATGGCACCACCCCAGGAAAAGCCCGAAGGATCTCCGGCCTGCTGACCCGCCACTCGGTGTCTGATGAAACGATCACCACAACCACGGGGTACGGTGAAGGTGTGAGATACCTTGCCATTCGATCTTCAACCTCCCATCACCACGCCCAGCGTCATCTCCGTGAAACAGCGCGCTATGGTATACTTACTATCGAGACACCAAATATACCCGACAAAGGCTAACATATGGAGATTGAGGCCAAGTACGCCATCTTGGATCCTCAGACGTTCAACCTGTTGCAGAGACTCCAATGCCTTGGACCCTACCCACTTGTCGACAGCAAACAACGCTCTTTCCGCGACACTTACCTGGACACACCCGATGGCCGCCTGCTCAGAGCAGGATACGCCTGCCGCTGGCGCGTTACTGACACTATACAGCGTATCACGGTCAAGGGGTTGGCGCAAGGGTTGGCCACCGCCCACCAGCGCGAGGAGTTTGAGGCGCTTTTCCACGACGTGGACCCAACACGGCCCGCTGGCTGGGGGAACACTCCCCCGCACGATCTGGTAATGCGACTGATCGGCGACCTCTCCCTGAGCCCCCTCCTGGCCCTGCGACAGACACGCATGACCCGGCTTCTTCTCAATCCCCAGGGCGACCCGCTTGCGGAGTTGGCGCTAGACCGCTTCATCGTCGAGGGTGACCCTAGCCAGCGAGCCTCTCTCGAACTGGAGATCGAGCTCATCGGCTCCGCAGATGTAAGCCAGTTGACGCCAATCCAACAAGCCCTCAGCCAGATAGATGGCCTGAGCTGGCAACCCACCTCCAAATTCGAGCGCGCGGTCTTCATCGCCATCCCCCAAAGCCCAACGGCCAGGACACTTGGCCTGTGGGGGATAGAGCCGAATCAGCCAACCGCTGAAGCATATCGTCGCGCCATGCGACCGCTCTTCCTGCAGATGCTGATTACAGAGCCCAACGCCTACGTAGGGGAGGGCGACGACGCCCAAACGTGGCTTGAAGCTATCCAGAGCCTCAGAGTGCTGTTAGTGAACGTTTCAGCTCAGTTCGAAGACCGCCTTGAGCCAACCACCGGAAAAACGCTAGAACGTGCCGTGCGGGAAGCGGAGACACTGCGGGCGACAGAGATCTTCAAAGAGATGGAGTGTAACCCTGCTGAGTCCTCCGTGCGCGCGTCCGATCTTGTCGAACTACATCGGGTATGGGAGATCGCATACAGACACCATCACGAAAATCTGCAAGGATTCCTGACCGGCCCAGCATACGCCAAACTCAAGCAAAGCGTCTGGACCTGGCTGAATCAGCCGGCCAAGGGGCTCCCTCATGCGCCGCAGTTCCATACAGACCTGGCACATTGGCTTGCTGATGAAATCACACACTGCACGGCAGAAGGTGAAACGTTCATGGCGTCCTCTCAACCCGCACCGACAGGCTGCAGACCGCTATTACACACGGTCCGGCGGTTACACCACATGCTGGCCGCCTTTCACGAAGTTCTGGACGATGAAATCCCTTTCCCCACCCTCAGCCATTACCTCACTGAACTGGAGACCTCTCTCGCTGCGCTAGACTCTATAGCGGCAAATCTGCCCCACCTGCAGGCCCTCCACGAGTACGGCACGTGGGAACCTCCATCGCGACAGTCAGACATCCTCTCGCACCAGGTGCTCCAGAGGGACATCTGGGCACGGTTGCTTCGATCGTACACCTCATGCTACCAGGCGCTGTATTCCGCAACGCGGGATCTGTGGTATGCTTGTTGGCATAATGGGGCCCGGCCATTGCTGCAGCGGCAGCAGCGTGTGCTGATGAGATCGGTCTGGTCCCGGCATAGGACGGATGTCCCCAATGAAGCAGACCCAAGGAGGAACAAGACCATGACCCAAAAGCCAACGTATGTGATTTTGATGGGCCCACCTGCATCGGGTAAGGGTACGCAGGCGGAGAGGTTACAACAGATCCTCGACCTGCCCCATGTGGCAAGCGGCGATCTCTTTCGCTACAACCTGAAGAACCAGACTGAACTGGGGCTCAAGGCCAAGGTGTATATGGACAAGGGAGAGCTGGTCCCCGATGACATCACTATTGCCATGGTCTTGGACCGCCTATCGCGCCCCGACTGCGCTCGTGGAGCATTACTGGATGGATTTCCTCGCACATTGGCCCAGGCTGCGGCTTTGGATCGGGCTCTGGAGGAGCAAGGGGCGGCTATCGATCTCGTCCTCAATCTGCAGGTGCCTGAGGAGGAGCTGATCAGCCGCATCACGGGCCGCCGTGTCTGCCGTGACTGCGGCGCCACCTATCACATCAAATATAATCCCCCCAAGGTTGCCGGGGTGTGTGACAAGTGCGGTGGCGAACTCTATCAACGAGACGACGACACAGAGGAAACAGCGCGTCGACGCCTGACGGTCTACCTGGAACAGACGCAGCCGCTCATCGAGTACTACAATCGTAAAGGGGTGTTGGTCCACATTGACGGCAACCGGCCGATTGACGAAGTCACCGAGGCTCTCAAAGACGCAGTCGAAAAGGTCCTAGGCTGACATCGGCCTGTTGATCCGAGGGCAGACAGCCTTGGTTTACAATCCGTCTGGTGCAAAGATCGACACCGTGATGGACATTGTGGTTCCCTCTCTTCTCCCAGTCTTGACAGGGGAAGAGAGAATTTCATTTTCTGGAGGAGAGCAACGGAAGATCATCTGAGACCAGATGGTGAACGTCCACGCTTACGATGTGGAAAAGCGAGGGCCTTTTCAGGTCCTCGCTTTCAATAGACCCGTAGTTACAAAGAGGTTACTCAGCGTCTATACAATCCCAGATGCCCCGATGCTCAATCATCCAGAGCTGCGAGTTGAGAGGCTCCTCTCCCTCCGTTGACTGACGCCGTTCATAAGTCCCATCCGGCAACAGGTTCCATGCCTGCACATTGTCTCGCAGGTGAACGCGAAGGATCTTGTCACGGATAGCCCTCAAAAGACACTCGTCCTCAACAGGGAAAAGGATCTCCACACGTCGGTCCAGGTTGCGAGGCATCAGATCCGCACTGCCCAGCAGGATTTCCTCATCGCCATTGTTGTGGAAGTAGTAGATCCGCGGATGCTCAAGGAAACGGCCTACGATAGAGGTGATCGTGATGTTCTCGCTCAGACCAGGGACACCCGGTCTGAGGCAACATGTCCCCCGTACCTGCAGATCCACTTTCACACCCGCCCGTGAAGCACGGTACAATGCCTTGATGCAATCTGGATCCACGAGCTGATTCATCTTGAACGCCAGATATCCGTTTCCGTGCCGACGATGGACCTCAATCTCGCGCTCCACGCGCGCGATGATTTGCTGCCGCATCGCCCCCGGGGCGACGATCAGCTTGCGATACTTCTGTTTCTTCGAATACCCCGTCAATGCGTTGAAGAAGTCCGAAACGTCGGCTCCAATGTCTGGATCCACCGTGAAATAGCCTAGATCAGTATACACGCGCGCTGTCACAGCATTGTAGTTCCCAGTCCCCAGGTGCACATAGCGCACGATCCCCTCAGGTTCGCGACGGACAACCATGCAGACTTTCGCGTGGGTCTTGAGCCCGACCAATCCATAGATGACATGGACCCCAGCTCGCTCGAGCGCCTTGGCCCAGACGATGTTGTTCTCCTCATCAAAACGCGCTTTAAGCTCTACCAACACCGCCACCTGCTTCCCGTTCTCGCGTGCTTCCAACAGAGCCGCAACCACGGGGGCGTTGGGGCCCACACGATAGAGCGTCTGCTTGATGGCAAGCACCTGGGGATCCCTTGCGGCCTCCAACAAGAAGTCCACCACCGGGGAGAAACTATCATAAGGATGATAGAGCAAGATGTTTTTCCGCTGGCGGATCGCGGCGAACACACTCTTCCCCCCAGAGAGCGAGGGTGAGACATACGGGATGAAAGGTGGGTCCTTCAGCTCGGGCATGTTGAGTTCCGTCAACTGCATCAGATGGGAGAGACCAATTGGACCATCCACCGTATAGAGAAGATACGAGGCGATACCCAGATTCTCCAACAGGATGTCACGGATATCCCGGGGCATGTCCTGGTGGACCTCCAACCTCACAGCAGAGCCAAACTGGCGCATGCCAACACTTTGTTCGATTGAAGCCAGGAGGTCAGAGGCTTCATCCTCCTCGATCTCCAGATCGGCGTCTCGTGTCACCCTGAACGGATATGCAGCTACCACGTGGAGCCCAGGGAAAAGCATGTCCAGGTTCGCGATGATCACGTCCTCGATCCACACGAAGTTGGTGTCCGCCACCGACTCTGGTCCCCACGTTTCGTCCCCGTCGGCGTGATCCTCCTCAGGGATACGCAGGAAGCGAGGGAACACACCGGGG
>CAZHBB010000047.1:0-20751 GCA_964530185.1 uncultured Anaerolineales bacterium | reverse complement strand
CACAACCAGCCCGACCACATGAAGCCGACAGGCAATGTTGTATGGCCCCCAGGCTGGTACTGCCCCTCTCGCGCCGCGCCATATGACAGGCGCAGTATGAGCGGGCATGTTGTAGTGTCAACTCCTGTCATTCCCTTGACGTTCCCGTGCCTGGGGCTACACTCGAGGCAGATATCCCGAGGAGGAAAAGCCATGCCATTGCCTGTCGAGGGATTTCAAATCCGAGAGATCCAACCCCGAAACATCGGCACCCGCAAGGAGCCTTTTGTGGACGGGGACCTCATCGACATCCTGCGCGGCGATGCCCGATTGGTGCTTCATCGTCCCATCCCGCGTGAGCTGGTGTTGATCCATGATGCGCCCTGGGAGGGGAACACCTGCGGCTATCACACCATCTTCTATGATCCTGATGGACCCGGCAAACCCTACCGTATGACCTACCGTGGCTCTCATGGAGACCCGACGACAGGAGCTTCTCTCCATCCTCAGGTAACATGTTACGCCGAAAGCGACGACGGCATCCACTGGATCAAACCGCAGCTCGGACTCTTCCCCTTCGCCGGCACCAAAGCCAACAACATCATCTGGCAGGGCACTGGCTGCCACAATTTCACCCCTTTCAAGGACACCAGTCCTCATTGCCCGGCCCAAGCCCGTTACAAAGCACTGGGAGGGACCAGGGAAGAGGGTGGACTGTACGCTTTCCAGTCCCCTGATGGCATTCACTGGTCGCTAATGCAGCCAGAGCCTGTGATCACCGCCGGGACCTTTGACTCGCAGAACCTCGCCTTCTGGGACGTCGTGCACGGCCTGTATCGCGCATACATCCGCGATTTCCGGGGGTTAGGTGACGCAGATCAGCCCTACCAGGGATGGCGCGATATTAAGACCTGCACATCCCCCGACTTCATCCATTGGTCACAGCCAAGGTGGCTGCGCTACGTCAAAGTAAAGCCTGGCCCCGGGGCCGACCAGAAACCGCCGGACATTCACCTGTATACTAATCAGATTCGGCCCTATCCCGGCGCGCCGCACCTTTACATCGGGTTCCCGACCCGCTTCTTGCCCGACCGGGGGTCTTTAACCGAGGGACTGCTCATGGTCAGCCGCGACGGTCACACCTTCGCACGTTGGGAGGAAGCTTTCCTGCCCCCCGGTCCCAGCCCTGAGCGCTGGCATAACCGCAGCAACTATGTCTGGAATGGCCTGGTCTTGACCGAGGAAGACCTGCCTGGTGCCCCCCAGGTATTTACCCTCTACAGCAATGAGCACTACTATCAGGCAGGAGGCACACGCATCCGACGGTACACGCTGCGCCAGGACGGGTTCGTCTCTGTTCGAGCCGGGGCAGCGGGAGGCGAAATGGTCACCCGGCCTCTCACCTTCGCTGGACGCTACCTCACGCTCAATGCAGCCACGGCCGCCGGCGGGCAGATCCAGGTGGAGATCCAACGGCTAAACGGCCAGCCGGTCGCTGGCTTCGGGCTGGGGGACAATATACCGTTCTACGGAGATAGCCTGGGCGCCGTCGTGCAATGGCAACAGGGCAAAGACATCAGCAGCCTGGCCGGTCAGGTGTTGCGACTCCGTTTCGTGTTACGCGACGCCGACCTCTACGCTCTGCAATTCACCGAGGATGTCTCAGGCCGGTAGAAACACCCACTGCCTCCGTAAGCCCCGTCACGTGCCCTTCGAGGGATGCCGTGAGATGCAGATGGGAGGACGCCTCGTGCGATAGATCGGCAGGAAACGCTCCTCACCGCGGAGGAGACGGCCGATATTAGGGCGCAGTGCCCACAAAGTCAGGAGTCCAACAGGGACGCCGAAGCCCAAAGCGTAAGGCCACATCCCTTGCACCACAAAACAGAGGGGCAACAGAATCGCCACAAGCACTGAGCCCACCGACGCATGACCGACCAACGCCATGATCAGTAAGCCACTTCCCCCCAGGATCAGGAGCGCTTTTGGCCAGAGCACAGCAGCAATTCCAAAACTGATCATTGTGCCTGCCCCCCCTTTGAAGCCGAGATAGACAGAGTAGTTGTGCCCCAAAACAGCCGCTGTTCCAGCCAATGCCGTCTCCCACAGGCCGTAACCTAACCACTTTGCCAGCCATACAACAAGCGCCCCTTTCAAAGCGTCAGTGGCAGCCGTCAAGAGGCCCGATGCCGTACCGGCGAGGCGCCAAACGTTGGTGGCTCCGGTACGACCACTCCCGTACTCGCGGACATCGATGTGTCCCAGAAGCCGCGCCCAGAGGAATCCTGTCGGGATTGCGCCAATGAGATAGGCCGGCACCAGAAGGATCATCCATCGGATCATGCTCTTCCTCCCCCCAGACGTCACATCAAAAGTATAGAATACTCGGAACCAGCGTCAATCCCAGAGCGGGGACAGGCGTTACAACCGCTACCATTTTGAGCTTGACTGAGGCAGGAATTGGAGTATGATTGCGTAAGTAGTTATGCGTGAGGCCTCGCGTGTAGCAGCGCGAGGCCTTTTTATGTGGATCAAGCAGAAACGGAACGAGACTCAAGATGGCAAGTAGAACCAATAAGAAAAAGGAAGCTCCTATCGCAGATGTGCGGATCCTCGGCATCTTCGCCCATGTCGACGCGGGTAAGACAACCACGTCTGAGGCTATTCTCTACCACACAGGCCGCATACACCGTGCAGGCAACATCGACGATGGAAGTACCCAACTCGACTGGATGGACCAGGAACGTGAACGCGGCATCACCATCATGTCGGCCGCCACAGCCTGTCATTGGCGAGGCCATCGTATCAATTTAATCGACACACCCGGTCACATCGATTTCACCGCCGAGGTAGTACGCTCGATTCGCGTCATCGATAGCGCCATCATCGTCCTGTGCGGCGTTGGTGGCGTCGAACCGCAGACGGAAGCTGTCTGGCAACATGCAGACCGTGAGGATCTCCCACGGCTGGTCTATGTCAACAAACTGGACCGCACCGGCGCAGAGTTCGACCGCGTCCTGGACGACATCCGCGAGCGTCTCACCACCAACATCACACCCATACAGTTGCCTATAGGACAAGAAGGAGCGTTCCGAGGTGTCGTCGACCTGTTGACCCAGCAGGCACTGGTTTGGAAGGATGGGACCGAGGGGCCCGAGCACGTATCGGTGCCGAAGGATATGGTGGCGAGAGTCACACAAGCACGCGAAACGCTCATCGACAGCATCTGTGAGACCGATGAGACTCTCCTGATCCAGCGGTTGGAGGGAAGGGAACCAGAGCTCAAAGACCTCAAGGCGGCCCTAAGACGTGCAACGATCTCACGGACCCTCATCCCCGTGCTCTGCGGGGCCTCCCGACAGCACATTGGCATTACGCCACTGCTCGACGCAGTAGTGGACTACTTGCCAGCCCCTATCGACATGCGCCCTGTTATGGGGCATCGGCCCAATCGGCCCGATGAGATCATGGAGCGCCCAGATGACCCTACAGCACCTTTCTGTGCCTCAGCATTCAAGATCATGGTCGACCCCTACGTAGGACATCTGACCTGGGTCCGTGTCTTCTCCGGTACCGCCCATGTTGGCGACACCCTGCTCAACGCACGTACGGGTGACCTGGAACGCGTCGGACGAATTTATCGGATGCATGCCAACCATCGCGAACAGGTGGACACTATGGGGGCCAGCGATGTAGTTGCACTCGTTGGTATCGGGTCGGCCGCTACCGGTGACACCTTGTGTGACCCGAAGGACCCCATCATCCTGGAATCCTTCGAATTTCCAGAGCCGGTGATCTCCATTGCCTTGACCCCGGCCTCGAACGACACACGCGACCGCCTGCATCAGGCCGTGCGGCGCTTGGCTGATGAAGACCCAACGCTCATCCACAGGTTGGATCCAGAGACCGGGGAACTGACTCTATCGGGCATGGGCGAGCTTCACCTAGAGGTGACAGTCGAGCGATTGCGCCGCGAGTTTGAGCTTTTCCCCAACGTCAGCCAGCCCCAGATTGCCTATCGCGAGACAGTGCGTCGTGCTTCAGAAGGGGTGACAACCTATCGCAAGCAGACCGGTGGCCACGGCCACTACGCCCGGATCCGAATGCAGATAGCTCCGCTGAGTGACACGGCTCAAAACATTGTCTTCGAGGACAGATCTCCAGCAGCCAACCTGCCGCGGGAGTTCGTCCGCCCGGTCGAGAAAGGTGTGCGAGCAGCACTGGAGAAAGGCGTTATCGCCGGGTTCCCTGTCACAGGCGTAAAAGTGACTTTGCTTGACGGCGACTACCATGATGTCGATTCTGCAAGCCAGGACTTCGAAGTTGCGGGCAGCATCGCCGTCAAGGAGTTAATCCGCAAGGCAGCGCCCGCGTTGCTGGAACCTATCATGCACCTCACAATCAACGTGCCCGAGGAATACCTGGGCAGCGTGATCGGGGACATCGGGAGGCGCCGTGGTACCATCCACACACTGCGCACGCGAGGCAACTTCCGAAGCGTGGACGCTGAGGTCCCACTGGGAGAAGTACGTGGTTATGCTACTGACTTACGTAGCCTTACCCAGGGCCGTGGAACGTTCAGCCTGCGGCTCAAACACTACGCAATGCTACCCCAGTCTATCGCCGAAGAGGTGATCGAAGCTCGCCAGCAGTCTGGGCAAAGAATGCCTCAGCAGTGAGAACAGCCAGACACCTGTGGGTCTTCTCCCACCCCACCTCGGCAAGCGGTCGCGATTCCCTCAGGCCAAGGGACACGGTTGGCGAACCTCACAGACTCATCATCAATGACAGGCGGCCTGTCGCGTCAAGGCCGCGCACTCTCGGGATGATGGCCACTTGACCCTGATGGAACCAGGCATTCCCCCGGATGGCCTAAACGGTGGGGGGCAGCGGCGCAACGCTGCTGCCCCCCACCACTTTCCTTAAGACCTGTCCTGTGACACTCCGCCATACGCCATGATTTGACTTCCTCAAAATGTATGCCATAAGAGGCCCAATCGCCTGAGGCCAGGCACGGCAAGGCTTTATTAAAGATCCTTAATAGTCAGTGTGTCTTATGTCAGGAGGGTTTGTCATGGCCGAGATCGCTTTGGTTACCGATAGCACCGCTTACCTGCCGCCAGAGGCGGTCAAGCAATATCATGTCCACGTGATCCCCCTCTATGTGCACATGGGCGGCAAGACCTACCGCGATGGGTTCGATCTGGACCTAGAGAGTTTCTATCAGTATCTGGAGACGGCGACGGAACTTCCTACCACCTCTCAGCCCTCCATGGGCGATTTCCTCGAACTCTACCGGGAACTCAGCAAGAAAGCAGATGCCATCATCTCAGTCCACATCTCAGCAGGCATCAGCGGCACCATTGCCTCCGCTCTGGCTGCGCGCCAGGCGCTGCAAGCAGAGATGGAGAACCCGCCCGAGGTCTATGTGATCGATTCCCGGATCACCTCGGCGAGTCAGGCACTCATCGTGATGGCGGCCGGCCGGGCCATCGCCGAGGGGCGTCCTGCAGCGGAGATCGCCGCCATGGCAAAAGGCATGGCGGAACGCTCTCACGCTATCTTCGTCGTGGACACACTTAAGTACCTCCACAAAGGTGGGCGGATCGGGGGTGCGGCGGCACTCATGGGCACAGCGTTAAAGATCAAACCCCTGCTCTATTTCCGAGAGGGGAAGATTGACGCGTTGGAGAAAGTAAGGACCAGCAAACGTGCCAAGGCACGCATGCTCGAGGTCGTCGAGGAGTGGGCAGGGGGTAAGCCAATCCGGTTTGGAGTTGCACACGCCCGGGCACAGGAAGAGGCTCATGAGATACGAGACTACATCCTAACCCACTTGGAATGCCAGGAACATCTCATCTCCCACCTCAGCCCTGTGATCGCCACTCACGTCGGTCCGGGGACCATAGGCATTGTCTTCTATACAGTCGAAGAGGGAGATGTCTGAGGCAGAATAGGGTTCAGGCTCCCACGCATATCACGATAGCGTCATAAGAACGTAAGAAAATCGTCAGATATGCGTCAAGAACCAATGTGGAAACCTGCTATGCTGTAAATAGAGCGCGCAGGAACGCAAGCGACATAAGATTCTCCTCCTTCTGACAGACCGGGGGCTACGGGGGCGGCCCCCGGTCGTGACGTTTCAGGGGCTCCGCAGCAGCCAGAGGCACATGCCTCCCGGCTTGCAGGATCATGAGCACACGAAGTTACGTCCCAGACCTCACGGTTTTCCCAATGGGAAAACTTCGCTGCCTAGAGCTCATTGCGTCACACCGCATGAGGTTCGGGAAAGGGTGCGCCGCTCCATTGAGTTGTCTTTCTACCTACTTCAACTATACTGTTGCCTGTGGACAGATCTTTTGTTTTCCCACCCACCACCAGCGGACAAGCATGGCGCATCCTTGTAGTGGATGACGACCCAGTCGTACGTGAAATCGTCCGCGTCCGCTTGGAGCGCGCCGGATGCGAAGTGTGGACAGCCGCCAGCGGTCAACAAGCCCTTGAGGTCGTCGACCGCCGTGGGCTACCACACCTGGCAATTGTGGACATTATGATGCCCGAGATGAACGGCTTCGAACTATGCGCGCGTCTTCAGGCGTGGAGCGATCTTCCGGTGATCCTTCTCACTGCAGTGAGTGATGAGCAGACGGTCGTGCGTGGCATCCGGTTCTTCGCTGAGGACTACGTCACAAAGCCCTTCCGTGGCGCCGAACTCACAGCGCGCGTGGAGCGGGTCCTCAGACGCATCGGGGATTTCGCCTATGTGCTTGAGCCAATTCTGAAAGTTGACGAGAACCTGTCGATCGACTTTGCCCATCGCACAGTCTATACGCAGTCAAGGATCGTCTCGCTCTCCCCTTTAGAGACCAAGTTACTCCATATCCTGATGCGACACGCGACCCGTCCGTTGCCCCATGACTTTATCCTGAGGCGTCTTTGGCCCTATGAAGAACGTTACGAGGACACCCTGCGTGTAGTTGTGTATCGTCTCCGCCGGAGGATTGAGCCTGACCCGAGCCGACCGCGCTACATTCTCACCGAGCGCGACTTCGGTTACGTTTTTGCTGGATCCCCACCCGCCCGACAACCTCGCATCCCCAACACACAACAGGTGTAAAGAAAACGTAAGCAAATCGTCAGGTTGGCTGCGCCACCTCGTGGTATGATAGGATTAGGAACGCAGGCGACGCAAGATTTCCTCCTTATAGTGGATCGGGGGCTGTGGGCTCAGCCCCCGATCTGGCGTCTCCGGGTAGCTAGACCTCAGCCATAAAAGAAGCCTGTTTATCCCCCACCGTAACTGTGAAGGTGCCAGGCTCGATCACACACTGCATGGCTTGGTCATAGAGGGCAAGCCGATCCGCAGAGACGGTCAATTCGACCCGACGCGTCTCACCAGGCGCTAGATGCACGCGGCAGAATGCAGCCACTTCTTTCACAGGGCGCGTCACCATGGCATAGTCATCCCGGAGGTACACAATGATCACCTCGTCGCCAGCGCGCTTCCCCGTGTTGGTAACGGTCACTGCGATGGGCACATCGTCACCCACCAGGATCTTCTCAGGCACTTCCACACTTTCATATCGGAAGGTCGTGTAGCTCAAGCCAAAGCCAAACGGGAAGAGCGGCTCATTAGGCGTCAGACGATAGTGACGAAAATAGTCCGCAGCCCGATGATTATAAACAGCGCGTAGTTGCCCCACCGTACGCGGGACAGTATACGGCAAACGACCGCTGGGATTGACCATCCCGAACAGCACCTCTGCAATGGCCTGTCCCCCCAGCATGCCGGGATGGAAAGCCTCCAGCAGGGCGGCAGCGTGCTCGGCGATCCAGGACACAGAGAGCGGCCGGCCATTGATCAATACAACTACGGTGGGAGTCCCTGAGGAGACAACAGCCTCGACCAACGCTTGCTGACGCCCTGGCAGATCGAGATCCGTACGCGCCACGTTCTCACCTTCCGTCTTGTCCTCCATGTATCGCAGCGGATTCTCTCCCACCACGACGATAGCGATATCAGCCTGAGCCGCACGGGTACCAGCGGTGGTGATGATCTCATCGGAGATGGAGAGGACACCACCCGAAGGCAGATAGTCCACCACTGTATTCGGTCCTACCTGTGCCTGAATCCCCTGTAAAATCGTGATCACATGCTCAACAGGCTGCTCAACAGACCAATCCCCCAGGATCATCTGCGAATCAGCTTGAGGGCCAGTGAGGAAAATCCGCCCCACCCTTCCATCCAGCGGCAGGATGCCTCCCTCGTTCTTTAGCAACACAATGGATTTCCGGGCGGCCTCCAAGGCAAGCGCTCGATGCTCATCGGATGCCAGTAAGCTAACCGCCTGTTCCGGGTCCACAAAGGGATGTTCAAATAGCCCCAGATGGAATTTCGCCGCCAAGATCCGACGCACCGCCTCATTGATACGGGCCTCAGGCAACTTCTCGTCCCGCACCATGGCTACTACAGGCTCCAGGAATCCGGGGCCATGCATGTGCATGTCAATGCCTGCCAACACTGCCAGCCGATCTGCATCTTGAAGTGAGGTCGCGACATGGTGAAGCGTGTGTAGCCGCGCCACGTCGGTCCAGTCGCTGACAATGAACCCCTCGAACCCCAGTTCATCCCGCAAAACCTCTGTAAGCAAATAGCGGTTACCATGACAGGGCACACCATTCACCTCATTGTGTGCCGCCATCACTGTGGCTACGCCAGCCTCCACGGCCGCCGCGAACGGCGGCAGAAAGATCTCCCGCAACCCACGCTCGGAGAGGTCCATGGCCGCGAAGTTCAGTCCATTGGGTGGTTCGCCCCCCGCGACATAATGCTTGGCACAGGCCAATACCCGGTTGGGAGGATCATTTTCGTCTTGATATCCCTTCACCATGGCTACACCCAATCTGGAGACGAGATAGGGATCCTCCCCGAACGTCTCCCCGCTCCGTCCCCAACGCCCATCACGCAACACATCGACGTTGGGCGAGAACGTCCAGTGAAGGTTGCACGCGCGCATCTCACGTGCGGTCACCTTGGCCACCCGAGTCACCAGATCAGGGTCCCAAGTCGCCGCCAGACCGATCGGGGCAGGAAAAACGGTAGCACCACGATGCATCGCGTGCCCGTGGATCGCGTCAATCCCCAACAGCAGAGGTATCTTCAGCCGAGACTGCAAAGCCAGCGCCTGCGCAGCGTTCAACCTCTCCGGGTCAGTCTCGCTGAGGATCGAACCAATGAGCCCGGCAGCAAGCAAGGCTGGCACAGAACGCTCGTCTTCAGATGAGTAGTGCGAGGTACTGTCATCCCCGTCAGTCGCCCGGCGTGGATCCCCCGTCCTCTGCAGATCGGACGGGAGTGCCCCCTCCGGGAGATCCAATGGAATATCCGGCAACAGATACTGGCACATCTGCCCCACCTTTTCCTCCAGCGTCATTCGCCCCAAGAGATCTTCGACGCGAGTTTCCACAGGTAAATCGGGGGTCAGATAGGGCGGTTTCGTGTCATCCATAAGCTCCCTCCTCCTTTCCAGGACAGGTCAAACCGTTGGCGTCATTGTAGTCTGCAAACCAGGGGGCGACCAGTGGCTCAGAGGAAAAGGCTGGCCCCTCAGATTGCCTCCCCCTGATAACTTCCTACACTGAGGAGTGGTGAGTCCATGTCGAACCGAGGAGGCAACGCCATGATGGTTTTTGAACATGTGGCACTTAACGTACCCGACTCACGCGCGATGGCAGCGTGGTATACCACCCATTGTGGACTACAGGTCGTGCATGCTGGCGAGACCCCACCCTATGTGCGTTTCGTCGCTGATTCAACAGGGCGTGTCATCATGGAACTCTACGCCAACCCCAAAGCCCCTGTGCCTGATTACGCAGCCCAGCACCCGCTCGTGCTCCACGTCGCTTTCGCCGTCTCTGACATCGAAGCCACCAAAGCACGATTGCTTCAGGCGGGTGCCACCCTCTTCTCCGACGAGACGCTGCCCGACGGCTCGCGTCTAGTCATGCTGCGCGACCCATGGGGCATCCCTCTCCAGCTCGTCAAGCGAAACAAACCGCTTGGAGCTCCGTAAACGCAGCGCTCGGCTGAAAGCAAAAAACCATAGCCGTGCTGGTTCGCACCTCCGACAGAATGCCCCGCCAGCGGGTGGGAAGCATAGCGGAGGCAAACGCACAGCCCCAGGGGCAACCGGCCAGGCTTTTGACCCAACTGGCAACTTGGCTATACTTTGCCCTGATCTCCGATCGTCTAGAAGCCTCAAGGGCAGACGCAGAGACAGACTACACAACTGAGGAGAGGATGATTATGGGCATGATTTATGAGTCCAAACACGGGAAGCTGGGTATCCTGGTAGGCGGTGGCCCAGCGCCTGGCATCAATGGTGTGATCCATGCGGCCACCATCGAGGCCTTGAACAATGGCATGGAAGTCATCGGCATTCGCGAGGGCTTTCGTTACCTGATGGAAGGGAAAGTCGTGGGGCAGACGTTGACCATCGATGACGTTACACGCATCTATAACCGTGGCGGCTCGATCCTCTACACCTCCCGCGCCAACCCCACCAAGGATGACGCCCTGCTGCGCAAATGTGGCCAGGCTCTCATCGATGCCGGTATCAGTTGCCTCCTGGCCATCGGTGGCGACGATACTGCCTATTCGGCTTACCGCGTAGCCAAGTACGCGGATGAACACCTTGGCGTGCGTATCCGCACAGCACACGCACCTAAGACCATTGACAACGACCTGCCCCTGCCCTACGAGATTCCGACCTTCGGGTTCGAGACAGCCCGGGATCTGGGCGCACGTCTGGTGCTCAACCTGATGGAGGATGCCCTGAGCACCCAGCGCTGGTACCTGATCATCGCCATGGGACGCAAAGCTGGCCACCTCGCGTTGGGTATTGGCCGCAGCTCTGGTGCCACACTCACCCTGATCCCCGAGGAATGGCGAGGCCGCACCATTCGGCTACAGGAGGTGGTCGACATCCTGGCCATGGCTATCCTGCGACGCCTGGCAGAAGGCCGCCACTATGGCGTCGCCGTAGTGGCCGAAGGTGTGGTCGAGAAGATGCACCCCGATGACCTGGACGCACTGAAGAATGTCGAGCGTGATTCCCACGGCCACATCCGCCTGGCGGAGATCAACTTCGCTGACATGCTCAAGCGGGCAGTGCGCGACGAACTCAAGAAACTCGACGTCGACATGGGCATCGTCAGCAAGAACATCGGCTACGAGCTACGATGCGCAGATCCCAGCCCTTACGACATCGGCTATACTCGCAGCATTGGTCAGGCCGCGGCCGAGTTCTTGATCAAGGGTGGCAGCCATGCGACGATCACTATCCAACATGGGAAAGTCATCCCTATCCCCTTCGAGGAGATGATGGACCCAGAGACTGGCCGCACCGAAGTGCGCATGGTCGATGTAGACTCGGCCCAGTACCACGCCGCTTACAAGCTGATGATACGGCTCAAGCCTGAGAACGCGGATGACGACATCCTGATTTCACGCATGGCAGCACAGACTAATCTGACCCCCGACGCCTTGATGCGACGCTACGGCTATCTGATGGGCGCAGCACCTCGTCCATTCTAGTGTCGGCAGAGCGCCGCCCGTTCACGGAGAGATCCATCGGGCGGGTGGCGCTTCTCCTACCACTCAGCGCCAGTCAGAGCGTGCATGAGAGGTGCCAAAGTCTTGTAGAGCCCAGAGAAAACTTCGAAGTGCGCTTCGTATAGTCTAACCCGACAGGGAGAAGGCTCGATCATCTCAGCGTCCCATCGCACGACGCGTGCAACAGCATCCTCAGCACCGGCGAATACGCCCGTACCAATTCCTGCTAGCATAGCCGCACCTGTAGCAGCCGCTTCCACAGTCCGCGTGCGCCAGATCGGGCGATTGTAGATGTCAGCCTGCAGGTGCACCCAAAGAGAGTGCTGAACCGCCCCACCTGAAGCCACCACACGAGTGACCGGCACGCCTTGCGTCACCAACAGATCCAATCCCTGACGCATACCGAAGACGACGCCCTCCATCACGGCGCGGATCAGGTGCGCCCGGGTATGCCGCCGGGTGAGTCCAATGAATGCCCCTCGAGCCTGAGGATCCATATACGGAGTGCGCTCGCCCGCCAAATAGGGCATGAAGAGAACTCCTTCCGCGCCAGGGGCCACCGTGGCAGCAGCATCCGCCAACGCCCTATAGTTCTCCCCTTCCAGCAAGCGGTCACGCATCCAGCGCAACGAAAGGCCAGCGGTGAGCATCGCGGTCTCAACATGCCACAAACCTGGCAAGACATGACAGAAACTGTGAAATCGCAGGCGCGGGGCATCGATCACCGGCTGTGTCGTGGGCACGAAGAGCTGTCCCCCGGTCCCGATTGTGGACAATAGAGTGCCCGGGGTCACAATGCCGTTACCCAGCGCCTGTAGGGCCTGATCGCTCCCTCCGTAGACCACCGGCGTTCCCGAGGGTATTCCCAGCGCCCGGGACGCCTCTCTGCATAGCCCACCAGAGACAGCAGCGGAGGGGTGCACCGGCGGGAGCACCTCGTCGTCCAGCTTCAGCGCACTCAACAGCTTCGTGCTCCATGTTCCAGCCACGGGATCAAAAAGCGAGGTGGCGGAGGCGTCGCTGGGCTCGGTCCCCACCTGTCCGGTCATGCGGTAGCGGACATAGTCCTTGGGAAGCATGAGCCAACGGGTTGCCCGGATCACTTCGGGCTCATGGTGGCGCAGCCAAAGCCATGTCGCCAACATAAAGCCTGTGGCCAGCGGGTTGCCTGTCCATGCCGCAAGACGCGCCCTGCCGATACGAGCCATGACCTCGTCCACCTCTTGCGCTGACCGTTGGTCGGCCCAGATGATGGCAGGGCGGAGTGGACGGCCATCGCCCCCCACGCAGACAGTACCATGCATCTGGCCCGAAAGCCCGATACCGGCTACGGCCCGAGGCTCGACTCCGGCCCGGCTCAGAGCCTCACGCGCTGACTGGAAAACTGCTGCCATCCACGTCGCGGGCTCCTGTTCCGCCCACCCAGGGTGCGGGGTCAACATAGGGTACTCGTGTGAGGCCACGCCCAGCAGTGTACCCTCCGGTGATAAGACTACACTCTTGGTACTTGAAGTGCCGAGATCAACACCCAGAAGAACCATGGACATCCTCCCTACGCTGTGCGCCCTTATCGTACCATACCACATATGGCTCGGATAGCGCATCGACCCATGGCCTCGAGCTTCTCCGACCGTTTGCGGTCCCATGCTATAATGACGGCAGAAGAAGGTGATAAATGGGATGATCAGGGAGCTGCTGGTACGAGGTATTGCGGCGGCCCATGCTGGAGACACAGAAGAGGCACGTCGTTACCTGGAGCGCGTGCTTAACCTGCCGGCAAGCACGCTGAATCAGCGTGCCCAAGCACACTTGTGGCTCAGCCGTCTTACCGACGACCCGCGGATCAAGCGTGAGCACCTGGAGTATGTACTGGCTGCCCAGCCTATGCATGGTGAGGCCAGACGAGAGTTGGCCATCCTAGATGGGCGTCTGGAGCCACAAGACATCGTGGACCCAGATCACGTTGCCGACCCCGATCGGGCATCGGGTCCGAAGGAGGGCCGTCCCGTGGCCACCCGACGGGTCATCTGCCCGCAGTGCGGTGGGACGCTCCACTTCGAACCAGGGACAGCATGGGTGACCTGCCAATACTGCGGCCACCGCCAACCCATTGCCGCCGCGCTCCGTCATCAGGCCCCTTTGGAGGAAGCGGATTTTGTCGTCGCCTTGGCCACCAGGCGGGGGCACCATTCGCCAGAGAGCCTGCGTCAGTTTCGCTGTCAGGGCTGCCAGGCCACCTTGATAGCGAGCGGCGCAATCACGGCTCGCTGCCCATACTGCGGGTCATCGCATATCGTGGAGATACCAATGGACGAGATGATCCCACCAGAGGGCATCATCCCCTTCCAGATTGACGCGCGGACGGCCCAGCGCCGCTTCCGCGAATGGCTCCGACAACGGATCGACGATCAGCACGTCCGCACGACCCGAGTACGCGGTCTCTACCTACCGATTTGGACCTTCGATGTGATGGGAGACGTGGGCTGGCGGCAAATGCAGCCCAAGGACGAGGAGGGCCTCTCACGATTTGCTCTCCCCCTTGGCGGGGGCAACGCTTATGGGGGAAGGAAGCGCACACCCGGCGAACCCACCGAGGGGAGCTATCCTGTCCTGCTCAACGATATCGTAGTCCCGGCAACCCATCAGATAGCCTACGCACTCCACGAAGTGTTCGACCGGTTTGACTTGGAAGAAGTCCTTCCCTATGACACCGCCTTCCTGAGCGACTGGCCCGCCGAGACCTACGATGTCCCCGTATCCGACGCATCGCTGGTGGCCCGACAGCGCGCTCTCGCCATCGCCCGCAAGCAAGTCGAAGCGCAACAGACAGCCTTCGGCGAGGACACCCAATCGCTGCAGGTCTTCTCTCAAACGCTGGCGGTGGACACTTACAAGCTTGTCTATGTCCCTGTATGGCTGGCGAATTACCGCTATGAGGGGCGAACCTACACCGTCGCCATTAACGGACAGACAGGGGACATCGTCGGCGAACAGCCGCCCGGCTGGCTGAAACGGTTGATCCATAGGCTACTGAAATGAGTTGGATAGTATCACGAACCTGGTCCAGCAACTTCTTCTTGCCTCGCTCGCGTCTCCCTAATTATCCAATGGACTGGAGTCCTTGGCGGGCGAACCCCGCGTTCAGACTGCCAAGCGCCCTGTGCTTGCGACATGAGCCTCTGCCTCTCTCGCCCCGCGCGGTTCCGCTCATCTTGCACTCCATTGGGCAGCATAACCGTCAGAGAATGAGACCTATGAAGAGAGCTCTTGTATATTTTCTCAGTTTCCTTCTCCTATTTTTGTCCGCCTGCCAACCAGCCAGGACACCATCCGCAGGAGCGCCAACGCCGTCGCCAGTCCCCCCTTCTCCGGTGCGGGGTTACTGTGGTGATGGCGTCTGTGATGGTGTGGAGAATCCCCACAAGTGTCCTGCTGACTGCCGGGCTCCGACCGTCGTTGCTACGCCTAGTCTTGTAGCACCTTCTGTTCCAACAGAAGCATCGACCATCCCTTCTTCTGGAGGAAATGGCGTCCTTTATCTCGGCATTATGGTACATCTGGAAGGGTGGTCAGATGATCAGGACCGGGCGAAATTCATCCGACACGCCGCCTTGCTGCGGGAATACGCCGACCTGTTTGAAAGGTATGGCGCTCGTCTAACGCTCGAAAGCAAGGAGTTCACCGGAGGCTGCCTGAAATGGGGGGATAATGTCTTGCTAGAGATGGAACAGCGCGGGCACGGTATCGGCGTGCATGCCGATGTCGGAGGGGAGAAGAATTACAATTGCAGCCGCTTTACCGACGACCTGAGAGCGAAGAAGCAACAACTTGAGTCGTTAGGGGTGACCGTGCGCCATATCTCTGGCATCGTTTCAAGTTGTGATTGGGTAACGGCGGCGGCTGATGCCGGGTATCTCTTCACGACGGGCACGGTGGCGTATGGGGTGACCTCCATGCCTGTAGAATTGCGACCGGAGCCGTACAAGAACTGCCAGAGCCCGATGGCGTGTCACCAACCCTTCCCGCCCAATTTGTCCGACCGCCTCCACCCATGGCGGATGAACAGCGGCGCCGACTGGGTGACGCCCGCTCCCAACGGACGGCTGGTCATCTTGCCCTCCGGCGGGGGGCTGGCTTGCATGTATGAAGAATCCACCTCGACGGATTCAATGACGCAATGCAAGTTTGCCCTCGAGGATATCGACGCCTTCATCCAGCAGTTAGAAGAGGCTGTCTCCTACGCCAGCGCGGAGCAAGTGAATATCTATTACGTTGCGTGGAGTTTTGGCTCCCCTTTGGACAAGGGCCTCTTGGAGACGTGGCTACGGAGAATTCTGCCTTATGTGGAATCAGGGCAGGTTGAATGGAAGACGCTGCCGGAAATGTATGACGCCTATATCCAATGGGAACAGAGCCATTAGCGGACAGCGACTATCTTACCAGAATCGCGGCGCTACATTCCCACGCCCGAAGGCAGCGGCTTCCAGGCCGCGGTATCTGGTAAACCGCTCGAAACTCTGAGACAAGGAGAAAGCCGCGATGGAGAGAGACGTTTTGGGCGGCATTGACATCGGTGGCACGAAGTGTGCCGTGTGCCTGGGACGACATGTGGACGACGAGATAGAGGTCATCGGACGACGCCAGTTTCCGACTCTCCCAACGCCCCAACGCAATATCCAGCAGTTCATGCGCCTCCTGGAAGAACTGATGGAGGCGCATCACGTTGCGTCGTTGCGGGCCATCGGCATCAGTTGTGGAGGACCGCTGGACAGTCATCGCGGGCTAATCCTTTCGCCCCCTAACCTGCCAGGCTGGGATCGCATTGACATCCTTACCCCCTTCAGGGAGCGCTTTGGCGTTCCTGCGGCTGTGGAGAACGACGCCAATGCCTGTGCGTTGGCCGAGTGGCGCTGGGGGGCCGGCCGGGGCTGCCAGAACATGGTCTTCCTGACCTTTGGCACAGGCATGGGAGCTGGACTGATCCTTGATGGCAAACTGTACTCGGGCACCAATGACATGGCAGGCGAGGTGGGGCACGTGCGCCTGGCGCCCGAAGGCCCCGTGGGCTACGGCAAGGCGGGATCCTTCGAGGGCTTCTGCAGCGGTGGCGGCATTGCTCAGTTGGCGCGCGCCATGGCAGAGGAGCGGCTGCGGGCCGGCCAACCACCTCTCTACTGCCCTACGTTTGACGATCTACCGCACGTCACCGCCCAACGGGTCGGGGAGGCTGCGCTGCAGGGCGATCAACTGGCCCTGGAGGTCTGGAAGATCGTGGCCCGCTATCTGGGCCGGGGACTGGCCATCCTGGTCGACATCCTCAACCCAGAGCGCATTATCATCGGCAGCATCTGGGTACGGCAACGAGCCCTCCTGGAGGCCCTCACCGTGCAGACACTGCGCCAGGAGGCGTTGGAACGCAGTCTCTCCGTTTGCCAGATTCTCCCCGCAGGTCTGGGCGAGCGCGTGGGCGATCTGGCAAGCCTTGCCGTGGCCCTACAGCTTTTGTGAGAGGAGCGAGGAACAAGATGACGAATTGGCCCTTCAATCCAGAGGTACCGAGAAACACATGGGTATGGGTTCACGCGGATGGCTTCTCCACGCCGGTTCCCGGGTGCGTCTACGATGGCTGCACGCTGAATGGTGGGGTGCCACTGGGCGCCCTGGGCACCGGTTACTTCACCCTGGACGGCTCCGGCAAGATCGGCGGGTGTTCTATCTATAATGACATCGTCCCACCGCGGCGCGATTTTGGAGATTGGCTGACGGTGCGCGTTGGACGGGTCAGTATGCCGCTTTCCACAGCGAAAATCGCCTACTGGGGACACTACCCGGTGGCAGATCTGGTCGCCCGGTTCTTCGAGCAGCCGCTCTCTCTCGGTATCCGTGCCCTTGCGCCCTTTATCGTAGGGGACGCCGACGACAGCAATATCCCGGCCGTCTTGTTTGAGATCGAGCTTCACAATGAAGGAACGCAGCCTGTGGAAGCAACCCTATCCATCGTGCCGCCAGCGCCGCCTCCGGGCACGGGCGACCGCGTGGCCCTCCTGGGCACCGATGTTACCGTCGCATCCGACGATGAACGCCTGTACGGTGCGATTGACATAGTCGTTGCGCCGGGTGAGTGCCAGCGGGTCCGATTCGTGTTTGCCTGGTACTTCCCACGCTGGCGGGATAGCAGCTCTGAGCCCCATGTCCATCGCTACGGGCAGCGCTACGATAGTGCCCAGGCGGTGGCCGAAGATGTCTGGCAGCGCTTTGATTCCCTGCGCACCCGGGTGTTTGCCTGGCAGAACGAGATCTATCGCACCGACCTCCCGCTGTGGCTGCGCGATGCGCTGGTCCAGAGCTTCTACAGCTTGGCGAAGAACACGGTGTGGATTGCCCGCACGCGCAACGACGAGTGGTGGGGTAAGAACGGCTGGCTCACGCATAACGAAAGCCACACCGGCTGTCCCATCACCGAGACGATGGTGTGTCGCATGCACGGCCACTTTCCGCTGCTCTTCTTCTTCCCAGCGCTTGAGGTGAGCACACTGGAGGCGTTCCGCCACTTTCAGATCAGCGACGGTGAGATCCCCTTTGCATTCGGGATGGGGACGTCAATGCGGGACCCGCGCTATCATTGTCAACATCCGCTCAATTCCGGGCAGTACGCCCAGATGATCTATCAATTATACCTGCGGACGCGCGATCAGGAGCTGCTGGCGCATTTCTACGACTCGGCGAAGCGGGCAATCCGCTACCAGTTCTCCCTGGATGACGATGGGGATGGCTTGGTCAACGACCAGGCACATGTCGCTCCGGGTGAATTCTGGCCGGCCAACCAATTCTACGACATTTGGCCCTGGTGGGGCACGTCCGCCTATGTGGCGGGAACCTGGCTGGCTACCCTGGCCTGTGGCCGGGCCCTGGCCCAGGAAATGGGCGATGCAGAGTTTGCGAGCGAGTGTGATATGTGGCTGAGCCGGGGGCAGGCTGCTTTCCAGGACAAGCTGTGGACTGGCGAATACTTCCGCCTGTGGAGCGACCCCGAGCATGGACAGAGCTGCGATGTCTCGCTGGGCAATCAGTTGATGGCCCAATGGTGTGTGAAGATTGCCGGGCTGCCAGATGTCCTTCCGGCGGAAAAAGTGTCTTCCGCACTGCAGGTGGTGCAGCATCTCAACATGGCGGCCACCGCATACGGACTGGTCAATGGAGTCACGCCCGATGGCCAACCGTTCGTCACTGGCTCTCCCGGTGACAACGACCACGCCAAGCAGACGTTCATCGGTGAGAGTCTCTGTGCGGCTATGACCTTTATCTACCATCACCGCGAGACCGTCGGCCTGGAGATCGCGCGGCGGCTCTATGAGGCAATGGCCCTGAAGAGCCGATCCCCCTGGAATCAGCGCTGTTTGATCAGCGCAGATACTGGCCTCCCAGTATGGGGGGACGACTATTACTCCAACATGGTCATCTGGGCGGTCCCCATGGCCCTGGCTGGTGAGTCTATCGCCGAATTCACGCAGGAAGGGCAACTGGTGGACCGGATGATCAGAGCAGCGCGGCGACGTTGAACTGCGCGGCGGAAGGGGGAGACGACTATGAAAGCCGGCGTAGCACGTGTGGACATTACCCCACCGGTGGGGATCCCGCTGACCGGTTTTCTCAACCGGGAAGGCCCTTCTGTCGGCGTCCACGATCCCCTCTATGCCCGGGCCCTGGTACTGGATGATGGGGAACGTCGGGTGGCCGTGGTTGTCTGCGACCTGCTGGCCCTGGATCGGCGCTTCGTGGCTTCCGCCCGGGCCAGCATCGAGGAAACTACGGGCATCCCTGGCGAAAACATCATGATCGCCACCACCCACACCCATTCCGGCCCCGCCACTATCGTTCTCCGCGACTGTGGCGACGTCGACGAGTCCTATCTAAGAGTGCTTCGCCAGCGATTGGTAGAGGTGACGCGGGCGGCGTTGGGTGGTCTGCGGGAGGCCCAGATGGGCGCTGGAAGCGGACGGGTGGTCGCTGGTGTGCAGAACCGGCGGCAGCCCGGTGGCCCAATAGACCCCGAGCTGGGTGTGTTGCGCGTTGACGATGACCATGGCCCAATGGCCATTGTGCTCAACTACGCCTGTCACCCAGTATGCCTCGGATATGAAAATCGACACATCTCCGCTGACTATCCGGGTCGCGCGGTCCAGGCGATCGAAGGGCAAACCGGTGCGCTGGCTCTCTTTGTCACTGGTGCGGCGGGGAATGTCAATCCCGCGCCCGATGAACGCACCCTGGCAGGCGCCGAGCGATTGGGCTCTCGGCTGGCGGCCGAGGCACTCCGGATCTTGAAGGACATCCCGGTTGCCAGCCCTCACCACGTAACAGTGGTGAGTGAAACGCTGGACTTGCCATTACGGGCTCCGCCATCAGCGGCGGAATTGGAGCAGATGATCGTCGACCATCGGCACCGGATTCGGACAGCGCAGGAGGCGTCCCACCCACTGAAGGCCAAGTGGCAGCGCGCCTTACTGGGATGGGCAGAGGCCACCCTGGGGGCACTCCGGGAGGGGCGTGTCGCGCAGACCGTCCCGGCCGAAGTGCAGATTATAGGTCTGAGCGATATCGCGCTGGTGGGTGTCCCGGGAGAGTTGTTTGTGGAGCTGGGCCTGGCCATCAAGCAGCGCTCAGCGCCCAGAAGGGTTTTTGTCTGTGGCTATGCCAACGACGATATCGGTTATATTCCGACCAGGGAGGCATACAGCCAGGGAGGCTACGAGGTCGAAGAGGCCTTCAAGTTCTATGGCTATCCCGCAGCGCTCGCCCCCGAGGCAGGGGAACGCCTGATCCTTGCGGCGTCCAGGGCCATGACGCGACCAAGAGAGGAGCTTTAGCCGACTCGCCTCCGCTGGTGACCTGGCAGGTCGGCTGAGGCAGATGACCAGGTCGCTTACACATTTACCCGCCGCCTGAGGGCCCCACCTTCCTCCGACGCTACCGATGGGGAAACAGTTCACCATTCCCCGCCAGCACGCTGGCCAACACACGCGAGGACCTCACCCTTATCGGCATCATTGCTCGTATGCCCTGATGTCAGGGGACGCTGCAAGGCGTCCCTCCGCCTCGTCGGCAGCCCCTCGGCGGTGCCAGCAGTCACGGCGGGGCTGAGCACCTGCGTCTGCGGG
>CAZHBB010000046.1:19168-21540 GCA_964530185.1 uncultured Anaerolineales bacterium | reverse complement strand
TTGGGGAGGGGCGGAAAGTAGCGTAAAGGTTTTGGCTATGCTATGATGAGAGCGGGCTGGCCCGTGCTCTGACTATATTGCGACGCAACAGGAGGACCTATGCGGTTTGGTTATTTTGACGACGACCATAGGGAGTACGTAATCACTCGTCCAGATACGCCCCTACCATGGATCAATTACCTGGGCTCGCAGACCTATTTCGGCATCATCTCCAACACCGGTGGTGGCTACTCGTTCTACCGCGACGCGCGGCTGCGCCGCATCAGCCGTTATCGTTACAACAACGTGCCCTTCGACTATGGCGGGCGCTATATCTACATCCGGGATGACCGCGCCGGACACTTTTGGTCACCCACATGGCAGCCTGTGCGCGGTACACTTGACGCTTACACATGCCGTCACGGTATGGGCTACACCGTCATCAGCGGCACCCGGAACGGTATCACGGCCTGGATCCGCTACTTCGTGCCCCTGGATGAGACCCTTGAGATCTGGCAGCTCACGGTGACCAACGGGCGCGCCGAGACCGCGGACCTCTCCCTGTTCTCGTTCATCGAATTCTGCCTCTGGGACGCCTGGGACGACGCCACGAACTTCCAACGCAACTTCAACACCGGCGAGGTCGAGGTGGAGGATGGAGTCATCTATCACAAGACCGAGTACCGCGAACGGCGCAATCACTTTGCCTATTTTGCATGCTCCGAGCCGTTGCAGGGCTTTGACACCCAGCGCGACGACTTCTTGGGGCTATACCGCGGGCTGGACAACCCCCTGGTCGTGGAACGTGGACACTCAGCGAACTCCATCACCACAGGCTGGGCGCCCATCGGGTCACACCATGTACAGATCTCCTTGGAGCCCGGGGAATCCCACCAGGTGATCTTCGTGCTGGGCTACCATGAGAACCCAAAGGACCAGAAGTTCGATCCGCCGGATTCCCAGCGCATCAACAAGCAGACGGTGAAGCCCATCATCGCCAGATACCTCGACCCAGCGCAGGCCAACGCGGCCTTTGACAGGCTACACACCTATTGGGACGAGATCCTGGGTGTGCTACAGGTTGAGACGCCTGACCCTGACACGAACCGGATGGTCAACGTCTGGAACGCCTACCAATGCATGATCACCTTCAATATGTCGCGCTCAGCCTCCTTCTTCGAGTCGGGCATCGGCCGGGGACTTGGCTTCCGTGACTCGAACCAGGATCTCCTGGGTTTCGTCCACCAGGCGCCGCAACGGGCACGGGAGCGCATCCTCGACCTGGCTGCCACACAACTACAGAACGGAGGCGCTTACCATCAGTATCAGCCCTTGACGAAGCGCGGCAACGACGCCGTGGGAAGTGGCTTCAATGATGATCCGCAGTGGCTCATCCTGGGCGTGGCAGCATACCTCAAAGAGACCGGCGACTGGAGCATCCTGGACGAGCCAGTACCCTACGAAAACGAGCCTGGCTCCGAACAGCCACTGTATGAACACCTGCAACGCTGCCACCGTTATACGCTGGAGCGGCTGGGTCCCCACGGACTGCCGCTCATCGGTCGCGCCGACTGGAACGACTGTCTCAACCTCAATATCTTCTCGGAGGAACCCGGGGAATCCTTCCAGACGGCACCGCTCAAAATGGATGGCACGGTGGCCGAATCGATCTTCATTGCCGGGCTTTTCAGCCTGGCTTCCAAGGAACTGGCGGCGATCGCTGAGACACGCGGCCTCTCCGAGGAAGCGGCACGCTACCGCCAGGCAGCGGCCCAGATGGAGGCCACGGTCTGGCAACACGGCTGGGACGGTGACTGGTTCCTGCGGGCCTATGACGCTTTTGGGCACAAGATCGGGTCACATACCTGCCAAGAGGGACAGATCTTCATCGAGCCTCAGGGTATCTGCATCCTGGCGGGTATGGGGGTCGACGATGGGCGCGCTCGGCGAGCCCTGGATGCGGTGCATGACCGTCTGGCGACGGAGCATGGCATCCTCCTGCAGCAGCCGGCTTACTCCCGCTACTACGTTCACCTGGGGGAGATCAGTTCCTACCCACCGGGCTTCAAGGAGAACGCGAGCATTTTCTGCCACACCAATCCCTGGATCATGATCGCCGAGACGATGATCGGTCGGGGG
Organism: uncultured Anaerolineales bacterium; assembly: GCA_964530185.1. Classification (GTDB taxonomy): domain Bacteria; phylum Chloroflexota; class Anaerolineae; order B4-G1; family SLSP01; genus PWVB01. The sequence goes on along the minus strand of CAZHBB010000046.1, from coordinate 19,422 downwards.
GACCGGGCTTTTGATTACTACAAGCGCATCAACCCCTCGGCGCGGGAATCCATCAGCGAGCTGCATCGATGCGAGCCCTATGTCTATGCTCAGACGATCGCCGGGCGTGACACCCCTCGCCACGGCGAGGCCAAAAACTCCTGGCTGACCGGCACGGCCGCCTGGAACTACGTGGCCATCACCCAATGGATCCTGGGGATCCGCCCCACATACCAGGGGCTGAAGATCGCACCGGTGATCCCGTCGACGTGGGC
>CAZHBB010000046.1:14891-19068 GCA_964530185.1 uncultured Anaerolineales bacterium | reverse complement strand
GCACAGCTCCTCCAACGATTGGCCGGACAGCCCGTTACTGGAGAGAGGATATCCATCGAAGTGAAGAGTCTGGAGGTATTCCAATGATCATTGACGCGGACACCCATATCGCACCGACGGGCGGAGCGTTCACCCTGGAGCAACACCTCGCGCGGATGGAACGTGCAGGTATCGACAAGACGCTCACCTGGCTCAAGCCAGATTACGTCGGAGAGGAGATCGAGGGACATAACCGCTATGTCTACGAGGCCACACACCGCTATCCAGATAGGATCCTGGGCTTCGGCTGGGCTGACCCCACGGTCAGCGTGGAGCACGCTAAGAAGATGGTACAGATCTGTACCGAGGAGTATGGCTTCTACGGCATCAAGCTCAACGGCGCTCAGAACAACTTCACCATCGACGACCCCCACCTGGCGTTGCCCGTGATCGAGGAGATCGCCAGGGTTGGTACCAGGCTGGCCCTCCACATCGGGCCCGACGCCTACGAGCGCACCCACCCCCTCCGGGCACGCGAGATCGCGCGGCGGTTCCCCGAGCTCACGATCCTGATGGTCCACATGGGCATGACCAACTGGGACATGAACCAGGCGGTGGTGGAGGTCGCAGCCCAATGCCCAAACATGATCTTGATCGGCAGCGCGACCAACGACAAGGCGATCCTCTACGCCATCGAGCGCCTGGGTGCCGACCGCGTATGCTTCGGCAGTGACGCTCCCTTTGGTCGGCCTCACGTGGTGCGCGCTATGTATGAAGCGCTGCTGATGTATGACGTTGAGGCATCCGAACGCGCCCTGGTCATGGGGGGAAACATCGCACGCATCTTCCATCTTGAGTGAGAAACGCATGAGCACATTAATCGACTCTCCAATCACGGCCGTCATCGTGGGGGCAGGACACCGGGCCTTGCTCTACGCCTCCTATGCCCAGACTCATCCCGACGAGTTGCGCATTGTGGGGGTCGCCGATCCTCGTCCTCACCGTCGGGAGCAAGTGGCGCGTCTCTACAACCTTCCGCCGGAGCGGTGCTTCGCCACGGCGGAGGAGCTCGCGGCGCACCCCAAGTTTGCCGATGTGGTCATCAACGGCACCATGGACCACCAGCATGTGCCAACATCGCTTCCATTGCTGCGCGCGGGTTACGACATGCTGCTGGAGAAGCCCTTCGCCACGTCAGAGGAGGAGATGTGGACGTTGGTAGAGACGGCGTCTCGCTACCAGCGCAGGGTGATGATCTGCCATGTGCTACGCTACACACCGTTCTACGCGGCGATCCGTCAGCGTGTGCAACAGGGCCTGATCGGTGACATCCTGAACATCCAGACCGTAGAGCACGTCTCCTACCACCACATGGCCGTAGCGTTCATCCGTGGGAAATGGGCGCGCCAGGCAGAGAGCCACTCCTCCATGTTGATGGCGAAGTGCTGCCATGACCTGGATCTGATCGCCTGGATGAAGAGCGGGATCCTGCCCCGTGCGGTCGCCAGTTTCGGCAGCAATTTCCAGTTCCGGCCCGAGAAGGCCCCTCAAGGCGCGGGCACCCGTTGCCTTGTTGACTGCCCCATCGAGCCTGAGTGCCTCTATTCGGCCCGCAAACACTACATCGATCACCCAGAACGCTGGCGTTTCTACGTCTGGGAGAGCCTGGAACAGATAGAGGCGCCCACCCTGGAGGACAAAATCGCCTCCCTAAAGGGCGATAACCCCTACGGGCGATGCGTCTGGAAGTGCAATATGGATGTAGTGGACCATCAGTCGGTGTTGATCGAGTTCATGGATGGTGCGACTGCCACGCACAACATGATCGGTGGAGCGGCACGGCCGTCGCGCTCCATCCACCTGTTGGGCACATTGGGAGAGATCCGGGGAGTCTTCGAGGAGAGCCGCTTCGTAATCCGCCACATCGATCCTCGTCCAGGCCATGAGTATTCCGAAGAAGTCGTGGACCTGCGCATAAATGGGGACATGCACGGGGCCTTTGCCGGCCATGGAGGTGGCGACGCTCGCCTGGTGGCGGATTTCGTACGCGTCATGCGTGGAGAGCCCCCCTCCCTCTCAACGACGACCCTGCAGGATTCCGTAGTGGGGCATCTCATCGGATTTGCCGCCGATCGCGCCATGGCCGAGCGCCAGACCGTAGATCTGAGCTACGCAGCAGCACGGCTTCCCTGACTGTGAGGCAGCGATCTGACAGGAAGGTAGGTACTTTTATGGAAGAACAAGCTTATCCACTCATATTGCACCCTGAGGCCTCATCGGGGCTCACCCTATTGCCGGATGAGCCCCCCATGCCAGACGGCGTATGGTACATCGCGGAAACCACAGGGGCAGCGTTGAGCTATCGCTTTCCCGTGGGGGCCCTATCCCAGGCGCGATATCTCTCCGCGGACTGGCTGTTGGACGGCGACACACTGGCGGTCTTCGTGCTTCGCCTCCAGGAGGGGGAGGAGGGCCCCGTCTTCAGGATGACGTTTGGGTTCCTGAACCAATGTCTGGCTCGCATGCGCATCCCCCTGGAGGCCGTCAACCAGAGCCAGTGGCGCTACCCACGCGAGGGCGCATGGCTCAAGCCGCTGTGCGGCGGTGACCGCGTCGACCTGCACAAAGTGGATCGCCTGCAGATCGTCCTGGAACGCAAAGGCCCCGATCCCGTGCGTTTCTGCCTGACGCCCGTAACCGCCACCGAGGCCGAGCCGCCGCGCCTTACCTCACTCATCCTGCCCGCCGGCCCGATACTGGATGAGCTAGGGCAGAGCACGCTGCGCACCTGGCCCACGAAGACCCCCTCAGTTGACGCTCTCGTCACGCGCCTGCAGGACCAACTGGCTACAGCGCCGGGTCGCCATTGGCCGAGCGTTTTCTCGAAGTGGGGGGGCTGGCGAAAGCAACGCGTCGAGGCCACCGGCTTCTTCCGTACGCATCACGATGGCAGGCGTTGGTGGCTGGTCGATCCTGAGGGGTATCTCTTCTGGTCATCAGGTCTGGACTGCGTCCGATTTGGGATTGAAAGCGCCTATGAGGGCCTGGAGGAAGCGCTCACCTGGCTTCCGCCCGAGGATGGAGAGTTTGCCGCGGCCTATCACGGGGGTGAACCTCGCGCCTTCGACTACCTGCGCGCCAACTTCATCCGTGCCTTTGGGCCAGAAGCCGCGAACGAAGCATGGTCAAAGGTGGCGCTGTCCATGCTCAAGGAGTTTGGCTTCAACACCGTTGCGAACTGGTCCGACTGGGAAATCGCGCAGGGCACTCTTCCCTATGTGCGTCCCATGGACGACACAGCGCTGCGACGGCTGCCGGCCGTCTATCGTGACTTCCCCGACGTCTACCATCCAGACTTTGAGGCCGCCACCGCAGACTTCGCCGCCCAACTGAAGGATACTGTCGATGATCCGGCGTTCCTGGGCTACTTCTTGATGAACGAGCCTACCTGGGGGTTCGCCAGCGAGACTCCGGCGGCCGGCATGCTCTATACCACCGAGTGGTGCCACAGCCGACGGGCGCTGGTCGATTTCCTGCAGGCACACTATACCACCCAAGCCGCGCTTGCGGAAGCCTGGGGAATGGACATACGCTTCAGCAGAGTAGCGGAGGGCAGGTGGACGGATCCCCTGTCAGAGGCAGCGCACGCCGATCTGGCGGCCTTCAGTGAGCTGATGGTCAGCCGCTATTTCAAGCTCTTGAGCCAGGCCTGTCGGGAGATCGACCCCAACCACCTGAACCTGGGCATCCGCTACTACACCGTGCCCCCCTGGTGGGCTGTGCGGGGGATGCGGGGCTTCGATGTCTTCAGCATGAACTGCTACCGTCCTCGGGTGCCCGCCGACGAGATGGCGCACATCAGCCAGACCTTACAACTGCCCATCATGATCGGAGAATGGCATTTCGGAGCGTTGGATGCAGGGCTGCCGGCCAGTGGCATCGGCCATGTGCCCAGCCAGGCAGATCGTGGCCGCGCATTCCGGGCCTATCTTGAGGACGCAGCCGCCAAGCCCTGGTGTGTGGGCGTCCACTACTTCACCCTGTATGACCAATCCGCCATCGGTCGCTTCGACGGCGAGAACTACAACATCGGGTTCGTCGATGTTTGTCATCGACCCTATGAGCCCCTGGCCCAGGCCGCGCGGCTCAGCCATGAGCGCCTCTATCGCGTCGCCGCTGGCGAGATCGCGCCGTATGA
>CAZHBB010000046.1:0-14791 GCA_964530185.1 uncultured Anaerolineales bacterium | reverse complement strand
CCGCACATACTGTTTAGGCCTCTTGGTCAAGGCCAGTCTGGGCTTCCTGGCGTTTGCCCCTGATGGCCCCCCGTCCGTGACTTGACACCGACAGACACGGTTCTAGAATCTGTTGTTAGCGCTAACGTTAGCGCTAACAACATGTCGGCTCGTAACATGAGCGCGGAGGGAGAGCCGCTGTGGGTGTATCCGATCGTGTCACCATGGCCGATGTCGCGCGAGAGGTAGGGGTCTCCATCATGACAGTCTCGCGGGTCATCAACGGCAAGGGCGATGTCAGCCCGACCACCCGGGAGCGTGTCCTTGAGGCAATCGACCGCCTCGGATATCGCCCCAGTGGCATTGCCCGCGGGCTGGCGACCCGACGGACCGGTACCTTGGGGTTGGTCGTGCCCGATGTCGCCAATCCGTTTTTCGCCGAGGTTGCACGAGGCGTCGAACAGGTCGCCTACGCCGAAGGCTACAATGTCTTCCTCTGCAACACCAATGAAGACCCCAAACGGGAGCTGGATGTCCTGGGTTCATTGGAGGAGAAGCGAGTCGACGGCATCGTCCTCTGTAGCTCGCGCCTGAGCACCGATACACTGCGCATGGTCCTCGATGCCCACCCGGCGGTCACCCTGGTCAACCGTCGACTCGACAGCGAGAGCAATATCGTCAGCACGGTCTGCGTCGACGACACCAAAGGAGGGACACTGGCAACCGAGCACCTGCTGACCCGCGGGCACCAGGCCATCGGCTTCCTTGCCGGACCATCGGGCTCTCAGAGCGGACAACGGCGGGTCGAAGGCTATCTACACGCCTACCGACGCGCTGGGCTGCGCCATACCAAGGGGTGGATCCGCCCCTGTGCACCGGTCGCCGAGGCAGGCGCTCGCGCCACAACCCAACTGCTGGAGGCCCACCCTGAGCTGACGGCCCTGTTGTGCTACAATGATCTGGTTGCTGTGGGGGCCCTGCAGGCCGCGACAGCCATGGGCAGACGGGTTCCTGAGGATCTGGCAATTGTGGGCTTCGATGACATCCCCCTGGCAGCCTTGGTCAGTCCACCGCTGACCACCTGCCATGTGCCACGCTATGAGCTGGGCGCCCAGGCCGTGGCCCTGTTGTTAGCCCAGATACGGGGAGAGGCACAGGCGCCGCAGGAGGTCATCTTGGAGCCAGAACTCATCATTCGGGCCAGTGCCCCCTGATCAGGGCACTGATGGGACCATACGATCTGATTTCGCGCATCGCGGGCAACCAAACAGGGAGGTTGATATGGGCATATCCTGGTATATGGACCCCGATCGGCTGTTCGACTCCGATCCGGCACAGCGCTATGTGGCGCGTGAGCTGTACGAGACTGTGGCAAAGCTACCCATCGTCAGTCCACATGGCCACGTAGATCCATGGCTCTTCGCCAATGAAGAGGTCCATTTCGGATCACCGGCCGAGCTCTTCATCATCCCCGATCATTACGTCTTCCGCATGCTCTATTCGCTGGGTGTCCCCCTGGAGGATCTGGGCGTGCCCCGCATTGATGGCGGTGCAGTAGAGCAGGATCATCGCAAGATATGGCAGCGCTTTGCCGAGCACTTCAGCGTCTTCCGTGGCACGCCGAGCGGCATCTGGCTGCAACAGGAGCTCGCCCAGGTGTTTGGCATCACCGAGAAGCTGAATGGGGAGACAGCGCAGGCGATCTATGATGAGATCGAGACGAAGCTGGCCCAGCCCGAGTTCACCCCCCGCGCGCTCTTCGAGCGCTTCAACATCGAGGTGCTGTGCACCACCGATGCCGCCACCGACATGTTGGAGGCCCACAGGGCGATCCGCGCATCGGGTTGGCAGGGGAGAGTGCTGCCCACCTTCCGGCCCGATGCTGTGATCAACATCGACGCGCCGGGATGGGCCCAGCAGCTCCAGACGTTATCCCAGGTCGTGGGATATGAGATAGACAGCGTCCGCAGGCTCATCCAGGCGCTGGAAGAGCGACGGGCCTACTTCAAGGCAATGGGCGCGCGGGCGACGGACCACGCGACCCTCACAGCTTATACAGAGGCGCTATCACATGCCGAGGCCGAGGCGATCTTCGCGCGGGCACTCCGCGGCGAGGCCTCGGACGCGGACGCCAGACGCTTTACCGGTCACATGCTCATGGAGATGGCACGAATGAGCATCGAGGATGGACTGGTGATGCAGCTTCATGTGGGCTCGTTCCGCAACCACAACTCAGAACTCTATGCCCGCTTTGGGCCCGATAAAGGAGCGGACATCCCTATCGCTTCAGAGTTCACCCGCAACCTGAGGCCGCTCCTGGCGGAATACGGCAACGACGCCCGTCTGACGCTCATCCTCTTCACCCTGGACGAGGACACCTACGCCCGGGAGCTGGCGCCCCTCGCCGGACACTACCCGGCGGTCAAGGTCGGGCCTCCCTGGTGGTTCCACGATAGCCCCAACGGGATCCGCCGCTATTTCGATCGGATCATGGAGACAGCAGGCATCTACAACACCGTCGGCTTCAACGATGACACACGGGCTTTCCTCTCGATCCCGGCCCGTCACGACGTCTGGCGCCGGGCGGCCGCCAATTGGGTGGCTGGCCTGGTGGTCCGCCACCTCATCGACAGAGATGACGCACGAACCATGATCTATGAGCTGGCCTATGGCCTGGCCAAGCGGGCCTACCGTTTGGACGATGGGGAAGGTAAGGCGGCATCATGAGCTCTAGCGCGGATGTGACCCTCCGGGTGCTGAGCAACCTCTCACTCATCGCCCTCGGCTACCTGATCAAGCGCATTGGCTTGATCAAGCGTGACGAAGCCCGGGTGCTAAACCGCCTGGTACTCTATGTCACCCTGCCCGCGCTGAATCTGGTGGTAATCAGCAGTACTGCCCTCTCCTGGGGTTTGCTGTTGCTTCCGCTGATCTCCTTCGCGGCGGGGATCACATTGAGCCTGCTGGGACACTGGCCTGGCCGCGCCTTGCGGCTCCCACGGCAGGACATGGGCACATTTGTGATCTCACTGTGTGGTGTGATGGGCTCGCTCGCCTACCCCTTCGCCGAGGCCGGGTTTGGTGTTGACGGGGTGCGAGCGGTGGCCGTCAGCGACTTCGGAAACGCTATGGCGATCTTCGCCTTCGCCTATTCCCTGTCGTTCCTCTACGGTGAGGATACTAACTGGAACCCGCGAGCAGTCCTGAAGAAGATCGCGTGGTTCTTCCCGCTGCACGCGTTTCTGGTCGCCGTTTTGCTCAACGTGACCGGCATCCGCTTGAGCGGACTGCCCGCCCAGGTCGCGAGCACCCTGGCCTCCGCCAACACACCGCTGATGTTGCTGGGACTGGGGATGTATTTAGAGTTTGATGTCTCCCGACAGGAGCAGCGCATCGTGGCAACCCAGTTGGCCTTCAAATACGGTCTGGGGACACTGCTTGCCATGTTCATGATCTCTGTCCTTCCCTTCCAGGGGGCAACGCGCGCCACTGCGTTTCTTCTGCCCCTCCTGCCCTCCTCTCTCTCGACCCTCCTGTATTCAGTGGAACAGGGACTCAACCCACGGTTAGCAGCGATGCTGATCTCTGCATCGCTCGTGGTCAGTCTTGCTATCATGACGGTGACGATCTTGGGATTCAGACATGCTTTCTGATAGGAGAGATCCACGATGAGTATATCTGAGGATATCGAGGCCCTTCGACGGACCGCTGGGCTGATCTATGTATACCCCCACTCCGTGGTGGCGGAGGCCGGCACGCTCTACTGCCTGGGCCGCAACCAGGCTCGGGAGAAGGTACTCTGTGTGGCAGGTGACATAGAGGGTTTTGATGGGGTCGTCAAGGACGGCGTACGGATTTGTCCCCTCTGGGCCCGCAACGCCCGGGAGCTGCGCTCGCGCCTGCCATGGCTCAATCCCGTGCCGCTGGGGCTGGACTCCTCGGCGGGCTGCGGTGATCGCCTGGGGCTGGCGACCCCCGGTCACGTGCGCGCAGTCCGTAAGGTGGACAAGCTGGCCCCGATCTTCGCCCAGCAATCGATGCGCGAGAACGCCCGGACCGGCCGCTCCCCACAGGAGGTGATCGACGACGCTATGTGGGGCGTTTTCCAGGAGGGATGGCGGCGGCCATGGGGAGCGGACGCCGATCACCTGAAAGTGGCGGACGATGTCACTGCCTGCGTCGAGGCAGGCTATACGTTCTTCACCTTCGACCCCGGCGCCCATGTCGACAACGAAGCCCACACGGCAGGGCTCTCCACGCTGCAGCGGAAGTTCGATGCCCTGCCCTGGGACCAACTCCATGATCATCCAGACGCCATGCGTGCCCGCTATGTGGGGCGGATCCAGCAGATAGAGGCGTGGACCTTCCGCTTCGACGAGCAGGCGCTGTTGCGCGCGGCGTGCAAGTACGGCGCAGCTCTGGCCCACGTGGCGCGACTCTATCGGGTCCTGGCGGACGAGAAAGGGAACGCCGGGTTTGAGGTCGAGATCTCCGTCGATGAGACAGAGACCCCCACCTCGCCGCTGGAGCATATCTTCATCGCCAGTGAGCTGCGTCGACTGGGTGTGACGTGGATAAGCCTGGCCCCGCGCTACGTAGGCAGGTTCGAGAAAGGCGTGGACTACATTGGCGACCTCGCAGAGTTCGAGGAGGAGTTCAGCCAGCACGCCGCCATCGCTCGCGTCCTGGGGCCCTACAAGCTGAGCATCCATTCTGGCTCGGACAAGTTCAGCATCTATGGGATCATGGCACGCCACACAGGCGGGCTGATCCACCTCAAGACCGCGGGCACCAGCTACCTGGAAGCCCTGCACACCGTGGCGCAGGTTGACCCGGCTCTGTTCCGCGACATCCTCAGGCTGGCACGGGCACGGTACCAGGAAGACCGGGCGACCTACCACGTCTCCGCCAATGTCAGCCGGGTGCCCGCGCCAGACACTGTGGAGGATCGCGCACTCCCCGCAGTGCTCGAGAGTTTCGACGGACGCCAGGTATTGCACGTGACCTTTGGCTCGGTGTTGGACGCCTATGGCGACCGGCTCTATGCAGTGCTGGATGAGCACGAGGAACTACACTACAAGATGTTGGAGGCCCACTTCGTGCGCCATCTGGCACCCTTCGCAGAACACGCGTGTCAAAAGCACGCGCGTGAAAAATGATAGCAGGATCATATACGAAGCCAGGAGGGGCATGATGGATCAGGCATATCTGGAAGAGCTGTTCGGATTGGAGGGCCGCGTGGCCGTAGTCACGGGCGGGGGCGGCGTGTTGTGCAGCGCCATGAGCCGCGCCCTGGGCCGGATGGGCGCCAAGGTGGCCGTACTGGACATCAACCTGGAGGCCGCCCAACGCGTCGCCGACGATATCGAGGCCCACGGTGGACGTGCTATCGCGGTGCGCTGCAACGTGCTCGACAAGGCCAGCATCCAGCAGGCCGAGCAGACGGTAAGCCAGGCGCTGGGGCCGGTGGACATCCTCATCAACGGCGCTGGCGGCAACAGGAAGGAGGCCACCACCAGCGAGGAGCTTCCCTTCTTCGACCTGCCGGCGGACGCCCTGCAGTGGGTCTTCAATCTCAACTTCGTGGGCACGTTGCTGCCCAGTCAGGTCTTTGGCAAGGTCATGGCGGAGCACAAGCGGGGCGTGATCCTCAACATCTCCTCGATGAACGCCTTCCGCCCCCTGACCCGTATCCCCGGCTACTCGGCAGCCAAGGCCGCCGTGAGCAACTTCACCCAGTGGCTGGCCGTTCACATGAACCAGGAGTACTCTCCCAAGATCCGGGTGAACGCCCTGGCCCCCGGCTTCTTCCTGACCCAGCAGAACCGCTTCTTGCTGATCGATGAGGAGACAGGGGACCTCACCCCACGGGGCAAGACCATCATCGACCACACCCCGATGGGTCGCTTTGGGGCGCCGGAGGATCTCATCAGCACGATGGTGTGGCTGCTCTCCGACGGCGCAAGCTTCGTCAATGGCATCGTCGTACCGGTGGACGGCGGCTTCAGCGCCTTCAGCGGCGTCTGATCGAACCCGGTGGCGGCATACCGCTATTTGCTTCATACTTAAGCGAAGAGCACAAGGTCTTAGAGGCACACAAACAAACAGGAGGCTAGACATGGTGAGCTATCCCGAGCCCGCCCGCCCCTTGGCGGAGATGAAACCCCAACGCGCGTTCTTCATCGGCATCGATTCGGACGGATGCGCGTTTGACACGATGGAGATCAAGCACAAAGAGTGCTTCATCCCCAATACCATCAAGTACTGGGAGCTACAGGCTGTCTCCAAGTACGCCCGAGAGGCCGCGGAGTTCGTCAACCTCTATTCCAAATGGCGCGGCATCAACCGCTGGCCCGCCCTGGTCATGGTCTTCGATCTGCTGCGCGAGCGTCCTGAGGTGCAGGCGCGCCATGTGGAACCGCCACAGGCCAACGACATCCGCGCTTTCATCGCCGATGAGGCCTACCCCAAAAGCAACGACGGCCTGGCTGCCTACATGAAGGTCCACCCCAGCCCCGAGCTGGACCGGGCCTGGGCCTGGACCACCGCCGTCAACGCAACGATCGCCGACATGGTCCATGGGGTGCCCCCCTTTCCTTACGTCCGCGAGAGCCTGGCCTTCCTGGCCGACAAGGCTGATATGATCGTCGTCTCAGCGACACCGGTGGAGGCCCTGACCCGGGAATGGAAGGAGCACGACATCGCCCGCTATGTGCGGGTGATCGCCGGCCAGGAGATGGGGAAGAAGCAACTGCACCTGGAGCTGGCCGCCAGGGGAAAGTACGCACCCGACCATGTGCTGATGGTGGGTGACGCTCCGGGCGACCTGCGGGCCGCCAAGGCCAACGGGGCGCTCTTCTACCCCGTCAACCCCGGTGAGGAGGAGGCCTCCTGGCAGCGCTTCTACGAGGAGGCCATGCACAAGTTCCTGGCCGGCGAGTACGCCGGTGCCTACGAGCAGTCGTTAATTGAGGCATTCGAGGCCCTGCTGCCCGATGTGCCGCCCTGGAAGCGTTAGAGAAGAGAGCTAAGGATCAATGTCTAGATCATCAACCGGGCCGCGTGCAAACGAGCGAGTGGTCGTCAAGGTCGGGACGAGTGTCCTGACGGCGGGCACGCAGCGTCTGAACCCACCCCGGATGGTGGACCTGGCGCGGCAGTGTGCTGACCTCCACCGCCAGGGTTACGAGGTGGTGCTGTGCAGCTCCGGCGCGATTGCGGCGGGACGGGAGCGGCTGGGCCGTCCTGACTTGCCTGCCACAGTGGCGGTCAAACAGATGCTGGCGGCCATCGGTCAGAGCCGACTCATGCTCATGTGGGAGCAGTTCTTCGAGATCTACGGGGTGACCGTGGGCCAGATCCTGCTCACCCACGGCGACATCGCCAGCCGGGGCCGCTTCCTGAACGCCCAGGACACCCTGCAAACGCTCCTCAGCTATGCCATCATTCCCATCATCAACGAGAACGACGCCGTGGCCACGGACGAGATCAAGATCGGCGACAACGACAACCTGTCGGCCCTGGTGGCCGTGCTGGCGAACGCCAACCTGTTGATCCTGCTCACGGATCAGCAGGGCCTCTACACCGCCGACCCGCGCCAGGACCCCAACGCTCAACTGATCCACGAGGTGCACGAGATCGATGCTCACCTGTGGGCCCTGGCAGGTGGGAGCCAGAGTGGCCTGGGGGTCGGCGGCATGGTGACTAAGCTCGAGGCCGCGGCGACGGCACGGCGGGCCGGCATCGAGGTGGTCATCGCCTATGGCGGCGAGCCCGATGTCATCCCCCGGATCGTGGCAGGGGAAGCCCTGGGCACACGCTTCCTGGCCCAGGAGAGCCCGCCCGAAAACCGCAAGCGGTGGATCCTGGCCGGCGCGGTGAATAGCGGCTACATTGAGATCGATCAGGGCGCCGCCCGGGCATTGCGGCATGGGGGGAGCAGCCTTCTGCCGGCGGGCATCGTGGCCGTCCACGGCACCTTCGAGCGCGGCGACACCGTCCCCGTCGTGGTGCAGGGGGACGGAGAGATCGCCCGGCGCGAGGTGGCGCGCGGGATCGTGCGCTATGCCAGTGAGGACCTGCAGCGCATCGTCGGCTGCCACTCGGATGAGATTCAGGCGGTGCTTGGATACACCTATGGCAATGTGGCCATTCATCGCAATGACCTGATCTTGCTATGAGGTGTGGCAACCACCGACAGATGGGAAAGGAGGTATCATGAAGAACAGGGACAAAGGGACAGTGGATCTGGAAGCCATCGGGCAGAGGGCCAGAGCTGCCAGCCGCATCCTGGCGACGCTGACGACGGACCAGAAGAACGCCGCGTTGGAGGCCATCGCCGCTGCGCTGGAGGCAGAGACCCCCACGGTGCTGGCGCAGAACGCCCGGGACATCGCCGATGGCCGCGCGGCAGGGCTGAGCGAGGCAATGCTCGATCGCCTCATGCTGGATGAGGCCCGGATGCGCAAGCTGGCCACCAGCACACGAAAGGTTATCGCCCTGCCCGATCCGGTGGGCGCGGTGATCGACGAGCGCGTGCTCCCCAATGGCCTGCGCGTCGGACGCCGCCGCACCCCCATCGGCGTGTTGGGCGTGATCTACGAGGCACGGCCCAACGTGACGGTGGACATCGCGACCCTGTCGCTCAAGACCGGCAACGCGGTCATCCTGCGCGGGGGCAGCGAGACCCTGCGCAGCAACATCGCCCTGGTGAAGGTGATCCGCCAGGCCCTGGCGGAGACGGCCGTGCCGGTGGACGCCGTGCAGTACATTGAGAACCCCGACCGGGCGCTGGTCACGCAGTTGCTGCGCCTGGACCGCTATGTGGACATGATCATCCCCCGTGGCGGGGCCGGGCTGCACAAGCTGTGTCGCGAGACCAGCACCATCCCGGTGATCACGGGCGGTCTGGGCATCTGTCACCTCTATGTGGAGCCCTCGGCGGACCTGGAGCGCGCCCTGGACGTCATCGAAAACGCCAAGGTCCAACGCCCCAGCGTGTGCAACGCCCTGGACACACTCCTGGTCCACCGCGACATCGCCGCTTCCTTCCTGCCCAAGGTGGCGCAGCGGTTGGGGGCTTGCGGCGTCGAGATCCGCGCGGCCGGCGAGGCATGGGAGATCCTCCAGGGGTGTGACCTCGCCTGGGTCGTGGAGGCCGGGCCGGAGGACTTCGATCAGGAGTGGCTGGCCCTGATCCTGGGCGTCAAGGTGGTCGACGGCCTGGACGAGGCCATCGCCCACATCCAGGAGCACAGCACCCAGCACTCCGACGGCATCCTCTCCAACGACTGGCGCCACATCACTCGCTTCATCAACGAGATCGACGCCTCGGCGGTGTTCGTGAACGCCAGCACCCGCTTCAACGACGGCGGCGAGTTCGGGCTGGGCGCCGAGGTCGCCATCAGCACCCAAAAGCTGCACGCCCGTGGCCCCATGGGCCTGGAGGCACTGACGACCTACAAATGGGTCGTGGTCGGCGATATGCATATCCGCCAGTGAGGGAGTCGGAGGATCGGAGGCAAGATGAACGTAGGCATTGGCTACAAGGACCGCTTCCTGACCGAGGAAGAGGTAGCACGCATTCTGACCGAAGCGTTGGATCAGGTGGCCCTCGACGGCCAGCGCGTGGTCGTCGTCATCCCCGACAGCACGCGGACGGCCCCCATGCCGCTGATGTTCCGCCTGTTGGTCGAACGACTGGCCCCCCGGGCCGCCCAGCTTGACTTTCTGGTAGCCCTGGGCACCCATCCTCTGATGTCGGAGGAGGCGCTGTGTCGGCGGGTAGGCATCACCCCCGAGGAACGAGCCACTCGCTACCGCGACATTGGTCTCATGAACCACCGTTGGGACCTGCCCGAGACGTTCACCACGGTGGGGGTCATTCCCCAGTCCGAGATTGAACAGATCACCCACGGTATGCTGGTGATGGACGTGCCAGTGACCGTCAACCGGCGGGTGTTGGAGGCCGATCAGGTGATCGTCTGTGGGCCGGTCTTCCCCCACGAGGTGGTCGGTTTCTCCGGTGGGACGAAATACTTTTTCCCCGGCGTCTCAGGGGATGAGGTCATCAACTTTACCCACTGGCTGGGGGCCCTGATGACCAGCATGGCCATCATCGGCCACCCCGACACGCCGGTGCGCGACGTCATCGACCGTGCCGCCGCCCTCATCGACACACCGCAGCTCTTCTGCAACATGGTGGTGACCCATGAGGGGCTGGCCGGCCTCTTCGTGGGCGACACCAAAGAGGCCTGGCGGGACGCCGTGGCGCTCTCCCAACACTATCACATCCACTATGTAGAGCACCGCTTCAAGCGCGTGCTCTCGGTGATGCCAGACCTCTACGACGACATCTGGACGGCGGCCAAGGGCATGTACAAAGTCGAGCCCATCGTCGAGGACGGCGGCGAGGTAATCATCTACGCCCCGCGCATCGACGAGATCTCCTATACCCACGGCAAGATCCTGGACGAGATCGGCTACCACGTGCGCGATTACTTCGTCAAGCAGTGGGACCGCTTCAAGGACAGGCCCTGGGGCGTCCTGGCGCATTCCACCCACCTGCGGGGTGTGGGGACTTACGACGCGGAGACCGGCGTGGAGCGGCCCCGCATCCGCGTCACCCTGGCGACGGGCATCCCGCGGGAGCGGTGCGAGGCGGTGAACCTGGGATACCTGGACCCTGCATCCATTGATATCGGGGCGTGGCAGGGACGTGAGGACGAGGGCATCCTGGTGATCCCCCGGGCCGGTGAGCAGCTCTATCGCCTGCGGCCACGCGGGGAAAGCGACTGAGACTCTGGGAGTATCAAGGAGGCATGACCTATGGAGAAAGTGAAGATCGCGGTCATTGGCTTGGGCAATATCGGTACCCTGCACCTGGCGAACATCGAGAAGGAACCACGGGTGGAGCTGGCGGCGGTGTACGACATCGTACCGGAGAAGGCCAAAGCAGCCGCCGAACGCTATGGCGTCAAGGCGTATTTTGATTCGGACAAGCTGCTGGCCGACCACGTGTGCGATGCGGTGATCATCGCCACCCCGCACTACGCCCACACCACCATCGGCATCGCGGCGCTCAACGCAGGGCACCACGTGCTGGTGGAGAAGCCCATCTCGGTGCACAAGGCGGACTGCGAGCGGCTGATCGCGGCCCACACGGACAAAAGCCTGGTCTTTGCCGCCATGTTCAACATGCGCACGGACCCCTATTTCCAGAAGATCCGCCAGTTGGTGCGCTCGGGTGAGCTGGGTAAGCTCTTCCGCATCACCTGGATCATCACCGCCTGGTTCCGCACGCAGGCCTACTATGACTCCGGCGGATGGCGCGCCACCTGGGCCGGCGAGGGCGGCGGTGTGCTGTTGAACCAGTGCCCCCACAACCTTGACCTGCTGCAGTGGATCGTCGGCATGCCGCTGCAGGTGCGGGGGTTCTGCGACCTGGGCAAGCGTCACAACATCGAGGTGGAGGACGAGGTGACGGCCTACATGGTCTACCCCGAGGGAGCCACGGGTCTCTTCGTGGCCTCCACTGGCGAGGCGCCGGGCACCAACCGGCTGGAGATCGCCGGGGACCAGGGAAAGCTGGTACTGGAGGACGACCGTCTGCTCTACATCCGCAACGAGATCCCAGCGACCGAGTTCCTGCGCACCAGCAAGGCCTCCTTCGCCAAGCCCCCGGTGTGGCACGTGGAGATCCCGGTACAGGGGCATGGCGGGCAACACGCCGAGGTGCTGCGCAACTTCGCCGCCGCCATCCTGGACGGCGAGCCCCTCATCGCGCCGGCCGAGGAGGGCATCCACTCGGTGGAGCTGGCCAACGCCATGCTCTTCTCATCGCTCAAAGGGCATCCGGTGGATCTCCCGCTGGACAGCGCAGCGTATGAGGCCGAGTTGAAGCGGCTGATCGCGACCTCCTCCTTCAAGAAGGAGACCCGGGAGGAGGTTGAGGTCGATATGGGTGACTCGTTCATGTAGAGGGTCGCCCCTAAGGACAGAAAGGAGCAGCGAAGATGGCTGGACAGGCAGAGATCGGCATCATCGGCCTGGGGGTGATGGGCCAGATGCTGGCACGCAACATGGCGCGGCACGGGTTCCGCGTCGCCGGATACGACCTGGACCCGGACAAAGTGGCTGCCTTTCAGGCCCACGACGGCCAACGACTGCTGGGCCTCACCACCCTGGGGGACTTTGTGGCGGCCCTGGCGCGGCCTCGCAAGATCATGATGATGGTCCCGGCCGGTAAGCCCGTGGACGCGGTCATCGCCGACATCCAGGGGATGCTGGAGCCGGGGGATCTGCTGGTCGATGGCGGCAACTCGCACTTCAAGGACACCGAACGACGCGCCGCGGCGTTAGAGCCGCAGGGCATTCACTACCTGGGCACAGGCGTCAGCGGCGGGCAGTACGGGGCGCTGTGGGGCCCCGCCATGATGCCCGGCGGCCAGCGGGAGGCCTGGGAGCACGTGCGCCCCATCTTCGAGGCCATCGCCGCCAGGGTGCAGGGTGAACCCTGCGTCACCTACATCGGCCCGCGGGGCGCTGGCCACTACGTCAAGATGGTGCACAACGGCATCGAATACGCCGACATGCAGCTCATCGCCGAGGCCTACGACCTGCTGCACCGCGCGCTGGGCCTTTCGGCCGCCCAGTTGCACGACGTGTTCGCCCAGTGGAACGAGGGCGAGCTGGCCTCCTACCTGATCGAGATCACGGCCCACATCTTCGCCAAAGTGGACGAGGAGACCGGGCAGCCGCTGGTGGATCTGATCCTGGACGAGGCCAAGCAGAAGGGCACCGGCAAATGGACCTCGCAGGACGCGCTGGATGTGGGGGCGCCCACGCCCACCATCAACGCGGCGGTGGAGGCCCGCATCATCTCGGCCTACAAGGCCGAGCGCGTGCGCGCCTCCGGCCTGCTCAGTGGCCCCACGCCGGCCTACGACGGCGGCCGGCAGGCCTTCATCGAGACACTGCGCCGTGGGCTCTACGCCGCCAAGGTCTGCGCCTACGCCCAGGGCTTCGCCCTGCTGCGGGTGGCCAGCGCCGAGTACGGCTATGGCCTGCAGTACGGGGACATCGCCCGCATCTGGCGCGGCGGCTGTATCATCCGCGCCGCGCTGCTGGAGGACATCCGGGCCGCCTTTGCCCGCGAGCCCGAGCTGCCCAACCTGCTGCTGGACGAGAAGCTGGGCGGGGCCGTGGTCGCCTATCAGGACGCCCTGCGCCAGGTGGTGCGCGCGGCGGCCGCGGCTGGCGTGCCCGTGCCAGCCTTCGCCTCGGCGCTGGGCTACTTCGACGCCTACCGCAGCGCCCGCTTGCCCGCCAACCTGACCCAGGCCCAGCGCGACTACTTCGGGGCCCACACCTACCGGCGCATCGACCGCGAGGGCTCGTTCCACACCGTGTGGCAGGATATGGACACGCCGCCAGCGGCGTGAGACTGATCCACTGGAGGAGCTGACATGTCCCGACCCAAGAACGTCATCGTGGCCCAGTCCGGCGGGCCCACGCCGGTGATCAACGCCTCGCTGCGGGGCGTGGTGGAGGCCTGCCGGGCCTATCCCGACACCTTTGGCACCCTCTACGCCGGGTTCCACGGCATCGAGGGCGTGCTGAGGGAGGAACTGCTGGACCTCTCGGCGCAGCCCGCTGAGGAGATCGCGCTGCTCAGCACCACCCCGGCGGCCGGCGCCATTGGCACCTGCCGCTACAAGCTGCGCGCCCACCAACAGGAGGACTTCGAGCGCATCGTCGAGGTCTTCAAGGCCCACGACATCGGCTACTTCTTCTACAACGGCGGCAACGACTCCATGGACACGGCCCACAAGGTGGCCCAACTGGCCCACGAGCGGGGGCTGGACCTGGTGGCCGTTGGCGTGCCCAAGACCATCGACAACGACGTGGGTGACAGCGCGTTTCAGTTGATCGATCACACGCCGGGCTATGGCAGCGTGGCGCGCTACTGGGCGCTCACGATCCAGAACGCGGACCAGGAGAACGCGGGCTCCTGCCCCTCCGACCCGGTGCTGGTGATCCAGGCCATGGGTCGCAAGATCGGCTTCATCCCGGCGGCGGCCCGGCTGGCCGATCCGGCGCGCGAGATGCCGCTGCTCATCTTCATGCGCGAGTCGGGCTTGACGCTGGAGGCGCTGGCCGACCGGGTCAACGACATGCTGCGGGCGCGTGGCCGGGCCCTGGTGGTGGTGAGCGAGGGCTTTGACGTGGGCGACATCGGCGAGCGCAAAGACGCCTTTGGGCACACCATGTTTTCGTCGAGTAAGCTGACCGTGGAGCAGATCGTCGTCAACATGCTTAACGAGGTGGGGCTGGCGGCGCGGGGCGCGGCCCGCGGCAACGTACCGGGCACCGACCAGCGCCACGCCATGATCTACGCCTCCACGGTGGACCTGGAGGAGGCCTATCGCGTGGGCCAGAAGGCCGTGCAGATTGCCGCCAAGGAGGGGTCAGGCTACATGGCCACCATCCTGCGCGAGTCGGACATGCCCTACACCGTGCACTATGACAAAGTGCCGCTGGAGCTGGTGGCCAACTCCGAGCGCACCTTCCCCGCGGCCTGGATCGCGCCCTCGCGCACCGACGTGACCGACGACTTCGTACGCTACGCGCGCCCGCTCATCGGCGACGCCTGGCCCGCGGTGCCGCTGGTGGATGGACGCCAGCGCTTCGCGCGCCTGCGTCCGATCTTCGCCGAGCAACGACTGGCGCCGTACACGCCGCAGGCATATCGCTAGTTCTTGGTGACGGTCACCTCCAGCGCGAGACGCAGCACAGGCGCCCTGCTCGACCT
>CAZHBB010000045.1:0-23395 GCA_964530185.1 uncultured Anaerolineales bacterium | reverse complement strand
TGATCACAATGTTCTTCTCTTCTTGCTGTCCTGGCAATGCACAGGGGCGCACATTGCGCCCCTGTCCTTACTCTCGGCGACGTTGAATCTGATCACAGTTTAACACTACCTGCAGGTTGCACAACCGACGTATTAGCTCATTTCTGGGACAAAGGGTGCAAGGAACCTTCGTCGTCCTCGAGGCATTCCCTTTCTCTAGGGCTGCACCTCTCGTCTCAGCGAACAGAAACACGGCCTCCGCGGAGACCGTGTTGTATTGGTGTGCGAAACCAGGTACGAGTAAGTCTGTACTAGCTATGACCTGATAATCATTTGGTTTCGCGGTAGATCACATGGCGGCGGACAACGGGATCATATTTGCGCAACTCCAGTCGCTGCTGGTCGTTGCGGCGGTTCTTCTCTGTGTAATACATGTGCCCGCTCTCGGTGCTCTTCAGCTTGACCAAGATGCGTGCGCCTTTCTTCGCCATTCCCCTACCTCCTTCAAGTCGTCGCCGGCCCAGCGCACGGACCAACTCAATCGTACAATGACTCCCTTTATTTTCTGTTGCAGGCCGCATTATATCGGCAATGGAAGGGGTGTCAAGGAGATCAGAGTTGAGGGATATCTGAAGTGGTGGTGTCGGTGGGAGGTGAGGAAGACGCGTCGTTCGCTGCGATATGCTTCCTCCATCGGGAGGACCGTGAGCAGCACCCAGGGTTGTCGTGCCCCCGCTTCGTGGTAGAACACGCTTCAGATATGTCATGCTGCAGCATGAGGAGAGACGTGATATGGCGATGAAACATGTTGGTCCTCCCGAGCTGGATGTTTCGGTTGTCTTGCCTATCTATAATGAGGCGGAGAACCTGCATTACTTCATCCCCGAGTTGTCACGGGCGCTCCGGGAGCTGGGGCGCTCATATGAGATCATCGCGGTTGACGACGGCAGCACAGACGAGAGTCTGGATGTGCTGCGTAGTCTGAAGCTCGAGGAGCCGCACCTTCGCATTATCAGTTTCCGCCGTAATTTTGGGCAGACAGCGGCGTTTGCAGCCGGTTTTGATCTGGCGCGGGGCCTGTATGTCATCACGATGGATGCCGACGGTCAGAACGACCCGGCGGATATTCCTCGGCTTCTGGAGGTCATGGAGGAAGGTAAGTATGACATCGTCAGCGGATGGCGGCAGCAGAGGAAAGAGCCTCTGCTGTCTCGGCGGCTGCCCTCCATGATAGCCAATCGGATTATTGGTCGCTCCACAGGCGTCAGGCTGCATGACTATGGGTGCTCATTGAAGGTCTACCATCGCGACGTCGCGAAGCACGTCAAGCTCTATGGCGAACTCCATCGCTTTATCCCTGCACTGGCCTCCGGGATGGGGGTTCGGGTCGCGGAGGTCCCTGTGAACGACCGCCCACGACGATACGGTCGCTCGAAGTACAATCTGTCAAAGACGATCCGGGTCGTGTTGGATCTGCTGACGGTCTCCTTCCTTTTGAGTTATCTGGGGCGTCCCATGCAGCTTTTCGGGTTGGCTGGCCTTATCAGCGGGGGGATTGGGCTCCTCTTGGGTCTATACCTGACCGGGCTCAAGCTCATCGGTGGTGCCGATATTGGCAACCGTCCTCTGCTGTCGTTGGCGATCCTGCTTCTGATCCTGGGTGTCCAATTTCTGGTGATGGGACTGTTAGGAGAGTTGCAGACCCGCACGTACTTTGAGGTGCAGAACAAGCCAATCTATGTCATCCGTACGGAAGAATGACATATCCCCTGGCAGGGGTAGGATGGCCTCTCCTCTGCACCAGGCACGCTGGGTCAGCGCTGCGCTCTTCATCGTGGCGCTGATTGTTCGTTTGATCCCCGCTGCTCTTTTCCTCTATGTTACGCCGGATGAACCCATCTGGGTGTATCGTAGCGCCAGATTTCTGCAGGTTCTAAAGGGTGGTAGCAGTTCGTCTTTTCCAGAGACCGGACATCCAGGTGTGACGACGATGGGCTTGGGCGCGCTTGGCATCCAGGCTATGTTGTGGTTGCGGCCCGCGGAGGCACAGACCCATTGGCGATGGATCATGTCACTGGGCAACCTGGCTCCCGAGAATGGCGCCGCGATGCGGCATCTCAGTTATTTTCTCCCTGCTGGCAGGGCTGCTGTGGCCTTGGTGACGTCAGCCGGGCTCGTGGCTCTCTATCTCATGGGGCGCAAGGTCCTTGGCGAGCGGGTAGCGCGCCTGTTGAGCGTCATGCTGGCGCTCGATTCTTTCTTTCTAGGCCACAGTGGGATATTGCACACCGATGCGTTACAGGCCACATTTGTGTTGTTGTCGGCCCTCCCGATCCTGTCTGTTTTCTCTCCTGATCGTAAACGGCGTGGTTGGCCGGCTCTGGGGCTGAGTGCCTTTCTGCTGGCATTGGCAGGTTTGACCAAGACATTGGGGCTGTTGGCGGCTCCGGGTATTGCACTGCTCCTGTTGCTGGGCGGTCACGAAAACTGGATGCGGCGCGTGGGATCCGTGGTGATCTTTGGCTTCCTTACGATTTGTTTCTTCCTGGGGGGCTATCCGCCGGTGTGGTGGAAGGGCTGGGAGGGGATCCTTCCTCTGGTTGATGCATTCCGGTATCATGAAGGCCTTGGACTCCGTCCGGTCTTCTTCATGGGGCAGATGCGAGTGGATGCCGGGCCTCTCTTTTACCCGACTGTCCTCATCCTCAAGATATCTGTGCCGATGGCGCTGGGGCTTATCGGCGCGGGTGTGAGGTTCTGGAAGGGACAGGGAGGGGCACGGCGGGCGGTATTGAGCCTGATGTGTCCGGCACTGATCTATCTTTTAGGCCTGAGTTTTGGGGCCAAGAAGTTCGACCGCTATGCCCTCACGGCTGTCCTCCTGTTGGCCCCGATAGCTGCGTCATACTGGGCCGGGTTAAGGGCGATAGGGCAACGGGTCCTGGCGGTGTCCTTGCTCTTGCCTTGGGCGTTGACTGCCGTAACCCCTTTCCTGACTGCCGACCCATTGCTGGGTGGTCCATGGCTTGCCAGGAAGATCATACCGTTGGGCTGGGGGGAAGCGGCAGGCATAAGTGCGCACAAACTTAATGTCGAAGGGCGGTCGATAGCAAGCTCCTTGATGGCGGCAAACGTGCCAGGGGCGGCCAGCATCTTTCGCGGGGAGGTGTGGCCCTGGGAGGATGAGAGACTGGGATGTACGGACTTTGTCTTGGCAGGGGGCGATGCCCTGGAGGGATACGTGCCCGTTGACGATGTGCGGGTCGCTGGGCTGCGATTGACAACGATCTTCCTGCGGGCGCACATGGCCTCCCTCGATACATTGACCCTGGCTCCTGGCTCCTTACCGGGTGTGTCTGGCAACCTGCTATGGCCCTTGTCGGGTGATCTCCGTCGCCCGGGTTGGCTTGCAGAGCACCTGACAGTGGGGGCCCCTTTTCAATGGCTCCATGCTGCACGATGTTACCCTCTGACAGAGGCAGAGTTAGGACGCCTGCTGGCGCAGGCGATGGATGCAGGTGTCGTAAGATGCAGGCCAGGCGATCCGGTGGTGGGGTTCCCTGTGGATGAATGTGTCCTTCAGGGGGAGACATTGCCTCAACTCGGGCCGATGGCGCATTTTGGGGGACGCCTTGACCTCCAGGCAGTGTACTGGCCTCCGATTGTTCAGGCCCCGGCACCGTTGAACGTCTCCTTGCGGTGGATCCCCGTTGAGGCCCTGCCTGAGTTAGACGTCTATCTGGCCCTGCGGGCGGCGGGGGACCCCGCCCATGTGGCCTGGGCGGAAGGGGGCCAGCGTCTCTTGAGTGCGGCAGAGTGGGTTCCATCGGCCTGGATCCCCAATATGACTACAGATACGAAGGTGGCGATTGCGCTCCCGCCGGCCCTGGCGCCTGGGCGCTATGAGCTTTTCCTTGGCATCTCTGGCCCCGAGGGGTGGTGGGGGATTGCCAGGTCAGATGGCTCGTTTGGCGGCATTCAGCTCAAGGTAGGTGAGGTGGACGTCAAACCAGCCCTCTCTCCCACATCCGAGCTTTTACTTCCGGAGGCTGTGGGCCTGGACTGGCCAGGGCTCCGTGTTCTTGGGTTAGAGCCGCCGCCTGTCGCTCTTCTGGGCGGGGAATATCTGACGTTCGCGGTGGGCTTTGAACGGGTTGAGGGCAGTCCTCCGGACAGTTTGACGTGGCACATGACCTGTCGAGAGGGTGGGGAGAGCGTTGGCTTACTGAACTGGGGTCCTACTCGGCCTGAGGCCTGGCCGGTGGGCCATCGATACGTTGTGTCGTTCTCCGTGCGAGTGCCTCCGGCCACGTCAGAGGGACGTTGCCGTCTGTCCCTCAGTCCTGGGGACAGCGGGGCTGGTCCCTCTGCACTGCCAGTGGGAGAGGTCATGGTGCAACAACGCTCGCGGGATTTTGGCCATGTCACGCCTGGGGTTCGCACTTCGGTCAAGGCCGGTGATCTTGCGGAGTTGGTAGGGGGAGATTGGGAGAAGGAAGGGGTCACTGCGGGAGCTGATCTCCCCGTGACTCTTTACTGGCGTGTGACAGGCATCGCTGATACGAACCTCACCGTGTTTGTCCACTTGGTGGATGAGGATGAGAGAATGTGGGCTCAGTCCGACGCTTGGCCCATGCAAGGTCAGGCGCCGACACTGACCTGGCTTCCAGGTGAATTGATTGTTGATACGCACACATTGGCTCTGCCGGCCGATATGCCAGCCGGGGCTTATCGTCTCTACGTTGGGCTCTACGACGCCTTCCAGGGGGAGCGGATAGCGCTGTATCAGGGAAATGTGCGGCTGGACCAAGACCGGGCTCTACTTGGGACGTTACAGGTAGATCGGTAGGGCCTCAGGGATGGGAACCACAGCTCGGCGGCTCACCACTGGATCAGGAATCGAGAGGAAGCCTGGCAAATAGCTGATTGTACATCTCTCTCATCGGGCCGATGCTGTAATGGGTCAGTATTGTCGCGTGAGGAGTGGAAACCCTGACATCGCGGTGAGGGTTTAAACGCGGGCCTGGCGGTTTTCGCGAAGGCGCTGTAAGGCGCGCGCCAGCCTGGCTCTCCGGTTTTGGAGCCTTTCGATCTGTGCCTGGACTTCGACCTGCTCTGGGCTGTTGAGGTGGATGTAGTGTTTGAGCGCTTCTTTCAGAACCTGGATGCCAATGTCTAGTCGCCCCATGCTGCTCAAGAGGGTGCCAATCTGCCTGAGATTTTCAGCCACACGCTCCTCATCGGCCAATCTCCGGCAGAGTCGAAGGCTGGCGGTGAAGCACTCAATAGCCTTTTCGGGATGCCCTAACTCGCTCAGGATATATCCCCGGTCCTGTTCCACGGCGGCAAGCCCATAGAATGACGAGAGTGCCTCGTATTGTTCCTTTGCGGCCTGGGTGGCAACGAGCGCTTCTTGTAAGTTCCCCGTCTCTCGGTGGAGGGTCGCAAGGCGGCGCAGACATTGAGCGGCTCCCTCTTGGTCGTCGACTTGGCGCATCAACTTTAGCGCCGTCTGATACCGCTCAATGGCCGCTTGTAGATTACCCAGGCGATGTTGGGCATCACCGGCGCGGAGAAGGACGTAAGCCCGCTGGATCTCCAGGTGTTCGGCATCAAGGAAGCGCTGTGTCTCCTCGTAGACTTGGAGGGCTGCCGCGAGACTCTGTTCTTCGGTCTGGAGCTGGTCCAGCATGGCTTGGGTTTTGTCTTCGGCGGAGAAGCCTGAAGCCTGAGCGAAGAATCGCCGGGCCAGGTCCTGGAGCCCCCGGCGGTTGAGTTCGGGAGCCAGCGTTCGGGCGATCTGCTTAGCTGCCTCGATCTCTTCAGCCGCGACAAGGTGATAGTGCCAGGCGAGGACGCGCTCCAGCAGCCGCTCAAATGGCGTCCCGTCCCGCTCAGCACGGAGTTGGCTGCCTAGAATGCCGTGAGCGTCCCGCGCCAGTAAACCAATGTCCTCTTTGGACCAATGGGTGAGGTTGCGGTTGACAAGTTGTCGGTGGGCTTCCTCTAGGAAGGGAGTTCCGTAATATTCCCCTGCCTTTCGATGGAGGTCCTGAAGATCCAACTCCGACAGCCTGTCAAGGACGGCCATCCTTACCGCGGGTCTGACAAGGAAACGCGTGCTATGTCCCGCGGGCTCGACAAGACCAATTTGATGCCAGTGTTCAAGCATACGGTCAGCTTGGGAGGGGGCCAAAGGAGTCAATCCAATGAGGTCTCCTGTATCGAACGGACGCCGGAGGATAGAAATCATGTGGAGCATCTGCAGCTCACCCGGATCGAGGGAATCCAGAAGTTGCGCGGATAGATACTCGGTCCATGCCGCGGGTGAGGGCTCGACGGAGGGAGGAGATTTGAGGAACTGATCGAGAGCCAGGCCCAGGGCGACCCATCCGTTGAGCAGTATCAGAGACTCGGCGTGTCCGCCAACGATATGGAAGAGTGTCTCTTTGTCTTTCAACGATACACGTCGGAGATGTTGAAGGTGATTCATGATGTGGATGGCGGGTTGGAGATCTAGCAGGGGAAGATAGATCTCATATTCTGCACGACCCGTTAAGTCGCCCAAAGCAGGCCATGGCCGGGAGGCAGTGCACACGAAGATTGTTTTACTCGATGCACTCATCAGGCCAAGCAAGATCTGTTCCAGGATGTCCTGTGTTCCCGGAACAACGTCATGGGCCTGATCCTGGAACAGGGCCTCCAGAGCTATCAGCAGTCGCTTGGACGCCAGGAGTTGTTGGGCCTGCTGGGCTCGTCTGAAGGGGTCCTGGGAAGCATCGAGTAGCAACGCCGCTGCTTCCCTGCCAGTCTCATCTGGTACGCTCTCACGCCAGAACGCGGCAATTTTCCCCAGCACGATGAGGGGGTCAAGTGTATCCGAGCATCGGATATGTAGGTTGGCCAGCGGCTTGGGGCTCAGGTCACGTTCCAGTTGGGAGAGGAATGCCCGTTTTCCCACGCCAGCGGGGCCCCATATGTACAGGATGCGGCCATTCTCTGCTAAAGCCCGGCGCGCTGTGAGGAACTGGGTCCGCCAGCCTACGACGGCTGAGGAAGCGGGCTCTTGGGGTACAGTGACGGTTTCAGCAGCAGAAGTGGAGGAAGGGGTCTCGGATCTGTAGACCACAGGCTGGTTGACCGCCCGGTGGTAGAGCATCGGCACGCCCCAGACTAGGTGTCCAGAGTGTTCTGATTCTGTCCCCATAGCCAGAGCTGAGCGGCCGCGTTGCATGCTATCCCGCAAGGGCAGGCCCTTTGCCAGAGCTTCGTAGAGGGCGGCATAGAAGATCGTGAGGGCCTCATGGGGCAACTGGATGGGGGTCGTGATGGCGCTGGGTAGTCCCCCACTGAGCATGTCCTGGGCTATGCCGGTAAGTGCCTCGAGGACACCGAACCTCGCACTCTGACATGCATCCATGATGGCGATCGTAGGGATCCAGCCTTTCAGCGTGCGCGCCAGGTATTGCCCGGTGACCATCTCTGTCTGTGCGAACTGGTTTTCGAGGCACAATTGCCCCAGGGGACTATCTGGGCTTACACATGCGTGTCCGACGTAGTGTACCACCTGATAGTGACGCTCTTGAAGCGTATTGCGAAGCGTGGCCACTGTAGGCTCCGCCAGGACATCAAGCTCAAGGATGCCCCTGGCTATCACGTTGTTGAGCGCGCGGTGAAGGTATGCGATCTCACGTTCGGTGTCCACCCTTGGTTGATCTAGCGGCGCGGCGACCAGAGCGAGGACGCGAAGGGGAGGGTCCGAGATGCGTGGGGTGAGTGTGCGCAAGCCGGGTGGACGGCGGATCACAGGCATCCGCCCCGTGAGGCAGACGAAGTCTTTCCCATCATAGAGGTATTCCCAGGGCTGACGCCAAAGCGTGGAGGTCTCTGGTGATAAGGTGAGGGTCAAGGGGCAGGAGGCGTACGCTGGGTGTTCTTTGCGATAGGACGCCAGGGCCCGGCCGTTCCCGAATAGGTAGCGGAAGAGCTGCCAGCCGTGGGCTGCAGCCTGGGCACGACTCCAGTACCGTGTCGGCCGCGGCCCAAGCTGACGAAGCTCCGATGGTTCGAGTCGGCTCCGGTCGATCGCCCATGGCGGTCCCAGGTAGGTGAGGCCCGTCGGGTCATGCTGAAACTCGTGGCGGAGGATAAGTTCGCCCGTCTCTGTTGTGATATGGCTGACGTATCGCTGGCCAACGCGCTGAATCTCAGCTCTAAGCTCGGGCTTGGGTGATTCCGACATGGACTTACTCTCGATTTGTTCCAAGCAAACACTCGTTTATAGGGTTACGTTCTTACGTTCAGTATCCGTTTATCGGCCCCTTCCGCGACCGGTGGTTTGCCCCCTGGGCCTTCCCTGGAAGATCATCTGGATCGGGGTGCCGGGGAATGAATAGAGCTCACGGATGCGATTTTCCAGATACCGCTGATAGGAGAAGTGGACGAGATCAGGGTCGTTGACCCTAAACGTGAAACGCGGCGGCGCAACGCCCGTCTGTGTGACATAGTAGATACGAAGCTGGCGCCCGGCCTTGTGAGGTGGAGCGTGGTCCAGCAGAGCCATTTGAATGAGATCGTTGAGTTGTCCAGTGGGTATTCGTTGGAAGCGGGCTTCGGCCACCTCGCGTGTCAGCGGTAGCACCTGGTGCACGTTCTTCCCGGTGAGCGCGGAGATGAAGAGCACAGGGACAAAGCTCAGAAACTTGAGTTCCTCTCGGACCCTGGCTTCAAGCTCACGCCGGGCTCGTCGGATCTCTGGCGACACGGCGTCCCATTTGTTGACGAGGACGATCACACTGACACCTTTGTCCGCGATCATCCCAGCGATGTGTGTATCCTGTGCCGTGATCCCATCAAGGGCGTCGATCAACAACAGAGCGACGTCGCTCCGTTCGAGCGCGCGGGCTGTCCGAAGCACACTCCACTTTTCGACGCCAGGCTCGATTCTCCCACGACGTCGTATCCCTGCGGTATCGATGAGAATGTAGCGTTCTCCATCCCAGACCAGTTCGGTGTCCAAGGCGTCGCGTGTTGTGCCGGCGACCGGACTGACGATGGCGCGTTCCTCGCCCAATAACTGGTTCAAAAGTGAGGACTTGCCCACGTTGGGCCGTCCCACGATCGCAATTCGGATGGCGTCCTCGGTGGGGTGTTCGCCTTCGTCGTATTCTGGTAGCTGCTCCACGATGAGATCCAGGAGGTCTCCCACCCCGGTGCCGTGAATCGCTGAGACAGGGTAAACCTCGCCCATGGCCAGCTCGTAAAACTCGAGCGCGATCTGTTCCCGGGTCTCGTTTTCCACCTTATTCGCGACCAATAGCACAGGTTTCTTGGTGCGGCGCAGGATGTCTGCGACCTCGCGGTCGGCGGCGGTGGGCCCGGTGCTGGCATCGGTGAGGAAGATGATCAGATCGGCCTCCTGGATTGCGAGTTCAGCCTGGGCCCGTATTAAGGGGATAAAAGCTTTGGAGTCCTCAAGCAACGGCTGCCTGTCCAACGGACGTTGCCCCTTCTCCATACCTGCTGGAAGGATTTCGATGCCACCAGTATCTACCACCAGGAAGGTCCTGCCGTTCCACTCCGCCTCGGCCATGATGCGATCACGGGTGGTCCCAGGGATCTCGCTGACCACGGCTCGACGCTCTCCAACGATGCGATTGAAGAGAGTCGATTTGCCGACGTTGGGGCGTCCCACGATGGCAACCAGCGGTCTCGATGTCTTTTTCTCGCTGAGTTCCTGAGCGATGTGACTTTTCATACCTTAAGTATACCGGGGAGCCCTCTATAGTGCAATTGTTTCTAATCCAATCCTCACCCGCGATTTTTCCGGTGCGGCAGCGGCTATGTCGCGGCAGGCTTTGTGGATCCCTTCGTACCTTTGATCTCCTTCTCCCATCAATGGGTGGGAGGAGGGACTCATGAACGGTGATGACGGGGTTCACGAGATGGGTTAGATGGGTTTGGGGCGGGGCCGGTGTTGTGCGCGATGAGACCGACCGGACAAAGGGATGAACGGGTGGATATGGTCGTTTTTTCGCCCCAACGATGAGCCGTTACACTGGGGGGCTTTTGCTTTTCCTGTTCCCTATGGCACAATGGAAACTATCAACCTATCTCATGCATCAGAATGGTGGGGAGTGGCTATGAAGCGCGATCTGGACCAGCTCATGGAAAGCCGCGGGCTCGATGCGATCTTCGTGCGTGGTAAAGTGTTGGGAAACCCGCCGCTCATTTATCTGTTAAATGGGATTCGTCTCACATCGGCGATTCTGCTCAAGAAGCGAGGGGCCTCACCCACGTTGATCGTGGGTCCCATGGAGCGAAAAACTGCGGAGATGACGGGTTATCCGGTCATTCTGGCTACCCATTACGGTTACAATACGCTCTTACGGGAGTATGGGGGCGATTATCTGGCGGCCTCAGTAGCGTTCTACTCACGTATCTTCGAGGATCTGGGGATCTCGGGCCGGGTAGGTTGCTATGGCTACCTCGATCAAGGCTACGCTTATACGTTTCTCAGTGCGCTTGACACTGCATTGCCTGAGGTTGAGTTGGTCGGCGAGATCCAAAACAATCTCATCCTGACAGCCCGGGCCACGAAGGATCTGGAGGAGGTAGCCCGTATCCGTGAGGTAGGACGGCGGACTGTACGCATAGTGCATCAGACCCTGGATTTCCTCAGGCACCATGCGGTGGATTCGGGGGGTGTGCTTCGCAAGCGGGATGGAGGCGTCCTTAAAGTGGGGGATGTGCATCAGCACATTGTCTCTCTGATCGCTCAGCAGGGACTGGAGGATCCAGAGGGTTTTATCTTCTCCACGGGAAGGGACGCCGGTATTCCCCATAGTCGTGGCGAGCTAGAAGCACCCATGCGGTTGGGGGAGGCGATCGTGTTTGATATCTTCCCTCGAGAGATGGGAGGGGGATATTTCTTCGATTTGACTCGCACTTTCTGCCTTGGTTACGCGCCGGAACCTGTACAGGAGTTGCACCGCGATGTGGTAGCCTGCCTCGAGACTCTCAAAAGGTCGATCCGTGTTGGGGAACCGGCCCGACACCTTCAACAGATGACGTGTGCGTTCTTCCACGAGCGGGGACATCCTACCATCGATCGAGATCCGAAAACCCTCCAGGGATATGTGCATAGCGTGGGCCATGGCGTGGGCCTGGACATCCATGAGGAGCCGCGTCTCTCTGACGACCCTGCCAATACCACCCAACTTCAACCGGGCCATATCTTCGCTGTCGAGCCGGGCCTGTACTATCCAGAGAGAGGTATGGGATGCAGGGTAGAGGATGTGCTATGGATTGCCGAGGACGGCGAGGTCCATGACTTGACGGATATGCCCTATGACCTGGTGATCCCCATGGAAGGACAATCAGAGAGATGACCATCCGTATTTTAGGGATCGAGACCTCCTGTGACGAGACAGCCGCAGCGGTGGTCGAAGACGGTCACGTCATTCTATCCAATGTTGTGGCGTCCCAGGCTGAATTCCACGCCCAGTATGGGGGGGTATATCCGGAAATGGCCTCACGCATGCATCTCGAGGTTATTGCCTCAGTCGTTGAAGAAGCCCTTGTGTCAGCACATCTTGGATGGAGGGACCTGGATGCGATCGCGGTCACCTATGGCCCGGGCTTGCCCGGGTCCTTGTTGGTGGGCTTGAACTTCGCTAAGGGCGCTGCCCTGGTGGAGGATTTGCCCTTGGTGCCGGTGAACCATCTGGAGGGTCACTTCTATGCACATTGGCTGGACGTGGCCCACGAAGACAGGCCCTCTGATCGTCTACGGTTCCCGTTATTGGCGCTGATCGTGTCTGGGGGACACACCGAACTCATACTGGTAACTGATCATGGTCAGTATGAGCG
Organism: uncultured Anaerolineales bacterium; assembly: GCA_964530185.1. Lineage (GTDB taxonomy): Bacteria > Chloroflexota > Anaerolineae > B4-G1 > SLSP01 > PWVB01. Next base: position 11,545 of record CAZHBB010000045.1, on the reverse strand, counting down.
GTTGGGCAGCACGCGTGATGATGCTGCTGGTGAGGCTTTTGACAAGGTCGCCCGGATGTTGAAGCTTGGATACCCAGGGGGTCCAGCTATCGAAGAGGCGGCCCGGGCGGGTGATCCTACGGTCTTCAACTTACCACGGGCGTGGTTGTCCGACACCTATGACTTTAGCTTCAGCGGGCTCAAGACTGCTGTACTCCGGACCTTGCAGAAATATTCGGGTTCAGTCCCGCCGCAGTTTTATAACAACATGGCAGCAGCTTTTCAGGAGTCGGTGGTGGATGTTTTGGTTGGAAAGACCGCGCGTGCTGCCCGTGAATATGCGGTACGGGCAGTCCTGCTGTCAGGGGGTGTCTCGGCCAACACCCGGCTGCGGGAGCGCGCGCGAGCGGAGATCCCGGTGCCGGTCTATACGCTTCCCAAGATACTGTGTACTGATAACGCGGCCATGATCGCAGCCGCGGGCTACTTCCGTTTCCAGGCAGGCGACCGGGCCGGGTGGGATCTGGACATCGATCCTGGGCTGCAACTCAAGTGAGCTAGGGGGCGTGGAACGTCCCCGGGATGAAAACACGCCAGGGCATCACTTCGATAACATAGGTGCGGTTGAGGAAGTCGGTGCCATTCCAGCCGCCTATGGCGTAGATAGAGGTCCCCCAGGCCACAGTGCTCATGTTGCGCCACTCTCCGGCTATGGGAGTTTCGATGACGCTCCATTCTTGGTTGGTGGGGAGGTATCGTTCGTTGAACCCCAAGGGTGTCGTCCACCCCCCGCCGATTGCGTAGATGCGTCCGCCCAGCGTTGCCAGGCCCAGCCCCCCTCGAGGTTGAAGCATGCTCGGACACGGCTCCCACTTGCCGGTGGAGGGCAGGAACATCTCGCAGACGTCTAACTCATGCTGGCCGTCGTAGCCGCCGACATAAAAGACTCGATCAGTGAGGGCGACAGCACCGCCGAATCCGCGAGCCTGTGCGGGCGCGGGGAGAGTCTCCCAGGAGTCCGTGGTCAGGTGGTACGCGTAAGCGAGGGCTCGATATCGTTCCCCATCCCATCCACCAAACAGGTAGGCCGTTTCGTCTATCGCAGTGAGCGCGTAAGCACATAGGGGGGTCGGTAGTGGAGCTGCCGCAGTCCACATGTCGGTCTCGGCATGATAGAGATAGGCCTTCGCGGTGGGTGTTAGAGACTCATCACATCCTCCTGGCACAAGGATCTGATCGGCCAGAGCTACCGCTTCGATATTTGAGCTGGCAATAGGGCGTGGAGCGGCCGTATGCCAAGCGCCCTTCTCGATGTCATAGACGTCGAGTCGATCACTGGGACCCTGGGACGTCATGCCTCCGACGACGTAGATCGTGTTTGCGAAGGCGGCTGCGCCCATACCGGCTCGCCGCACAGGTAGAGGACTCAGTTCTTGCCATTGTCCTCCTGGAGCTTCCATGATCGGCAGGGCAGAGCTCTCCTTGGAGTTGAACACCTCTCCCGGACCAGACGCTGACCGCGGTAAAGGATTTCGCTCGGGCAGGGCCACCGAAAACGTGAGTAGGAGAAGACCCAGTCCAAGCATGAGCCGGCGTCGCCTGGAGAGGCGGATGGAACCCCGGAGTTCTGTGTCGAGGAGATTGATCCTTTCCTTGTCCTGGAGCTCGGTCGGTCCCTCTGTCGCCTCCGTAGTTGCAGGGAGGTTTGGCAGTTTTACCCACCCCTCCTGAACCGCCAACATGGAAAGCTCAGTGCGCGACGCCACGCCCGTCTTGGTGAAGATATTGCGCAGGTGGACCTTGATGGTGTTGTGGCTGATGTGTAGGCGAAGAGCTACTTCGCGGTTGGTCAGGCCCTCCGCGACAAGTTGCACGATCTGGAGCTCCCGCTCAGTCAGGGGATCTCCGTATTCACTGGGCAAAGTCCACCTCTCTGCGTCGTCTGAGATGATCGCCGAAACGATTGCTTGGCCGTCTTGTCAGGGATGGCTTCCCTGTCCTGAGGTCTCTTGCTGTTTGCACAAGCTGTTCGGTCATTTGACCTTTCTCAATAGTAATCGTCCATGTGAAGCTTGCTGATGGAGGGGATTGATTCACATTGGTGGTTCTAAGGCCCTCGGAACCGCAGATAGACGACCTCTTGAGTCCTGGTGGAGATCAGAGCGTCTGCGCTCAGGCGAATCCCCACCACCCATAGGATCGTATGGTCACGCCCAACAAGTAACGGGAGGTGATCCCGCTGGCATCGGGGAATTTTGGCGTTGATGAGGAAGTCGCTGAGCCGAACTTCAGTGCCTCCCAGGCCGTGTGGTCGGAAGCGATCGCCTGGTAACCGTGTCCGAAGATAGGGACGTGTCCCTAGCGCTCCGCGGTCCATCCACGCAACCAGGGGGTTGGGGTTCTCAGCAATGGTCTCCAGATTCCAGTGGGCGACGTGCCTGACATGGAGTGTCCACTCGCTTGGCAGTTCAGTTATCCCTGGAACTTGGATGGGTACTTCCTGGTGCGGAGAGAGCCAAGGTCGTCCGGGTGGAAGAGGACAGGCTTGCCGGTCGCCGATGGTCAATGTCGTGTACCCAATGACCAGCCGGAGCCCCTGGGGGAGTACGGCCTGCATGCCAGTGGTGCCACGTTGGGCGAGTTCTACAGCGCGTTCCACATGGTCGAATCCGATATCCCTCAGCGTGGGGCGCAGTCGGTAGGCAGCTTTTCGTATCAGAGCACGCTGGATCGACCGGGGCTGTTCTCGCCAACGAGCGAGATCGTATGTGAAGGCATTGGGCTGTTGGGCCACCAACAGCGTATCATGCGCAACCGAGGCGAACTCTTCCAGTAAGCGGTAATCCTCGCGGACGATCTCGGCCAGGTTGCGGAGTCTCTCGGATATCCGGGGATTGAACTGCCGGAGATAGGGAAGGACCTCGTGGCGCAGGCGATTCCTGAAGAAAGCTGTATCGAAGTTTGAGAGATCGGTCCGAGTTTCAAATCCATGGATCTCACAGTAGGCCTTGATCTCCGCCCGAGTGACTGACAACAGCGGGCGAATCAGCATGATATCTGGCGGGATGGGGCTGTCTTTTTTGGTGAGTATGTGGTACTTACACAGTTGCGTGGAGGGCAACATGCCCCGGAGGCCCGCCAGGCCACTCCCGCGCAGCAGGTGCATCAGGACAGTCTCTGCCTGATCGTCTGCATGGTGCCCCACGGCAACATAGCGAGCGTCTGTGTCGCAGGCTACCTGGGCCAGAAATCCATAGCGGGCTTGGCGCGCCGCCTCTTCGACTGAAAGATGATGGCGACGCGCCAGAACCTTCACATCGATGTGGGCGGTCGTGATGGGGAGCTCTCGCTGTTTGGCCAGCTCAGTGACGTAGTGTAAGTCAGCATCTGCTGCGTCACCACGCAGGCCGTGATGTAGATGGGCCACATGTAGGGATAACCGGTATGGCTCTGCGAGACGTTGGAGGACATCAAGCAGGGTGACTGAGTCAGGGCCGCCGGACACCCCGACCACGATCTTGCTCCTTGGTTCCACGAGCTGATGTCGCTCGATGAACGCCCGGACGGCATGTATGAGTTCCACCGATGGCTTCCTCCCGGAGGCACACCTATGCGGGCTCAGATGTTGATAACCGTGCCACAGTATTCACAGGTGACCTGTTTCATCCCCTTGAAGATAGGAGGCAGAGGTGCATTGCAGGTAGGACAGGCTGTAGGGAGTTCCTTCTCGGGACTGGCGCTCTCCTGCGCGATCTCTGTCTCAAGTTGTTCCTGGGGGGATGGCGCACCCAGTCGGTCTGCTTCGATCTCCCCCGTCTTGGTCCGTTTGATGAGCGAACGCCAGATCTCGTTATCGACTCCTTTGAGCTCCAGGACGACGTCCCCTGGTGTCTCCCGTGTCCTTTCGCTAAAGCGCAGGGTCAGGAGCTGCTTTCGTCTGAGGAAAGCCCCCTTGTCTTCAGCCTCCATCTCCTCGACGGCCCCGATGGGGGATTCCCACAACTTGCGCTGCACCAGTTCTTTCTCGGTGGTGATGAACAGGAATTTTTTCTTGGCGACCTCCTGTTTCTGCTCGAAAATCAGGCGGGCATCGGTCAGGAATAGAAGCCCCTCAGGCTCTTCGGGATCGGAACTCCACACCGCTCGGCAGGCAGCAATGCTGTGTTCGTCTGGTAAGAGATCGAACGAGGCGTCGTCAAGTGCATCGAGCAGGAACTGAACCTGTCGGATATCGCTTTCCAGATCATCAATTTGTTCCTCAATAGCATCATAGGTCTGATGGATCTGTTGCTCAGCTTCACGTATGGTGGTCTCTAGCGCATTAACACGGCTCTCCGCAGCATCGATGAGCCCGTCATTGGTCTCGGCACGCCGCAGCAATGCCTCTACGCTCTGGGCTGCCTGCCTCAGGCTCTGTTGTTGGTGTTGAATCACCTGGAGCGCCTGTTGACGTGATTGGCTCCAGATACTGCTGAGTTCGGCCGCGCGTGATTCCCAATCGCGGCCGAATTGGTATCCTCTGGTCCGAACATCCGAGAGCGCTTGCTTGATCCTCTGCGTTTGCGCGGTGATGTTCTCCACGGCATCCAAAGCCGATGTCAGGGCGATGCTGGTCGAAACTCGTTCCCATCGGTTACGGAGGGACGCCCTACGGGCAGCCGCGCTCTGTGTTCCTGCCGGGGTTGCCCCGCTTGGTGTGCTCTGGGGGCGCTGGGAGACTCGAGACCTGATTTCGCGTGCTGAATGCTGACCACTGCTTCTTGCTTTGGATCCACTGCTGATCTTCGCTTTCTTCGCCATTGGTTCTGCCCTCCTTTTGCCTAACTACTGGCGGCCGGTTGATTCGCGGCCGACGCTGTGACGGAGGAAAGCTTCGATGAATGGATCCAAATCCCCGTCAAGCACGGCCTGGACATTGCCTGTTTCGTAATTCGTTCGGTGGTCCTTGACCATCTGGTACGGGTGTAGCACGTAGGAGCGGATCTGGTTGCCCCATCCGGCGTCCACGTGTTCACCCTTGAGTTCGCTGATCTGCTGGCGATGTTTCTCCTCTGCGATCTGGAGGAGGCGTGCTTTGAGGATCCGCAACGCGGTTTCCCTGTTTTGTGTCTGCGACCGTTCGTTCTGGCATGAGACGACGATCCCTGTGGGCAGATGCGTAATGCGGACAGCGGTCTCATTCTTCTGCATGTGTTGTCCGCCAGCGGAGGACGCACGAAATGTATCGATCTGCAAGTCGTCAGGATTGAGCACGACTTCGGTTGTCTCGCCGAGGTCGGGCCAGACTTCGACCAAGGCAAACGATGTGTGCCTGCGGTGCGCAGCGTCAAAGGGTGAAAGCCGGACCAGACGATGGACGCCACGTTCAGCTTTCAAGTAGCCATAGGCATAGGGCCCGCCCACCGAGACCGTGGCGCTCTTGATCCCCGCTTCTTCCCCCTCTGTAGAATCCAAGACCTCTGTTTTGTAATGATGCTGCTCAGCCCATCTCAGATACATCCGCAACAGCATTTGGGCCCAGTCCTGGGAGTCTGTGCCTCCAGCCCCCGCGTGGATCGCAAGGAGGGCGTCTGCGCGATCATGTGGGCCCGATAGCATGAGCTGGAATTCTGCGCGTTCGAGTCTCTCCTCAAGCTGCTGCGCTTCTCGCTCCAGTTCGCTTTGCAGTCCCTCATCCTCAAGTGCACATAGCTCGCGAGCATCTTCGATCTCTTGGCGAAGTGTCTGCCAGCGTGTGATCTCCTCCTGCAGGGCGGCGAGGTCTTTCATTACCTGGCGTGCACGGTGGGGATCGTTCCACAGGTCAGGGTCAGCGGTCTGGGTCTCTAACGACTTGTACTGTTCTATTTTTGCCGGTAAGTCAAAGACGCCTCCAGATCGCTTCGACTTTGGCGGCGAGGTTCTCGAAACGGTCAGATAGTTCGCTCATAATAATATAGTTTCTCCTTACCAATCCTCCTCAGCCGGAGGCGAGATGAATCAGTTGCTAGTTTTGCATGCTCAGGAGCCCTTCGACGAACGCTTCGCGATCGAAGGGAGCCAGGTCTTCAAGGTTCTCCCCCGTCCCTACAAAGCGCACAGGAAGCCCTAGCTCATGACCAATGGCCAACACCATGCCACCTTTGGCACTGCCATCCAGTTTGGCCAAGACAATACCGGTGACCTTGACTGCTTGAAGGAATTGGCGGGCCTGCGCCAGGCCATTCTGCCCGGTGGTGGCATCAAGGACCAGGAAGGTCTCGTGGGGGGCCCAGGCCACTCGTTTGGCGATGACGCGCTGGATTTTCTCTAACTCTGCCATGAGATTATGTTGAGTGTGTAGGCGTCCTGCGGTGTCGATGATGAGCATATCCGCGTGGTGGGCCTGTGCGTACCTGATTGCGTCAAAGGCTACGGCGCTAGGATCTCCCCCCTCGGCCCCTCTGACGACTGGCACTCCGATTCGGTCGCCCCATATCTGAAGCTGGTCCATGGCCGCGGCGCGGAAGGTGTCTGCTGCTCCAAGGACGACGCTACGGCCTTGGGTCTTGAATTGAGCGGCCAGCTTGGCGATACTGGTGGTTTTGCCGGAGCCGTTGACCCCGACCACTAGAATGATCGCAAGCGGCCAGTCGAGGTTGAGCGCCTTCGGCTCAGGAAGCAAGGCCAGGATCTCCTCCCTCAGTGCCTGGCGAAGCTGATCGGCGCGGTGCAAGCCCTCCTGCTGCACTCGGGCTCGCAGCCTGTCAATAAGCGCCAGCGTCGTCTCAACGCCCACGTCTCCTTGCACCAGCAGGGCCTCTATGTCCTCCCATGTCTCCTCATCGATGTCACCGGCGCCCAACAGGTTGACGATCTGTCCAAATATGCTCCTGCGGGTCTTCCGCAGGCTTTCAACGATACCTTTCATTCAGGCTCCATCCTCGATCAGTGGTTCCTTGACCAGCGGAGCGATTATAACTTCAGCTCCGTTGTGGGTCAAGGTACACAGATACCGGATCGCCCAGACAGATTGAATCGGTGGTAACCGCGCATCGCCAGGCCAGGATCTTCACGCCGCTGGCAGCCGCCATCCTGAGAGCCTCACCAAAAGCCTGGTCGGTTGCATCGTTGGGGCCGAAAGCTACAGCGTCGGGTCGCTGGATGACAAAGACCACTGCAGCTTGCTCACCCTGTCTGACCATCTGCATAAGTGTCTCCAGGTGACGCCTCCCGCGTTTGGTGGGTGCATCAGGGAAAAGTGCTTTGTGCCCTTGGACGAGCGTTACCGATTTAGCCTCGAGCCAACAGCGCTCTCGGTGCGGGCCGGTCAGCAGGAAGTCGATGCGACTGTGCCCCACCGTAACCTCGGCCTGAACCTGAGTGTATTTTGCCAGGCCGGGGAGTGAAGCACTCTGAAGCGCCATGTAGAGGAGACGATTGGGCAGACGGGCGTCGACGGAGATCAAGGTCTCTCCCTGTTGTACGAGAGCAAGGTCATACGCTGTCCTGCGTGATGGTCCATCTGCTCGTCTGACCCACACGGTGCATCCCGGCGTCAGGAGTTCTTTCAGGTGACCGGGGTTGGCTAGATGGGCGGTGACCAGAACGCCAGCTACCTGTATCCGGACACGGAAACGGTTTTCCCGCTCCAGGAAAGTGGCCTGCAGCAGGGGGGCCAGGGAGATGCATGGGGGAATAGTAGGAAGATCCATGGGCGGATTCTAGTGGGCCGTGGTTGGGTGTCAATCCTGTGTCGGGGGAGGGCTTCGTGGCTCTGGTTTAGATGGGGTGCAAGTTGTTACACTGACGTTACATTATGGGGGCGATGGTTCAGATATGGTTGCGACGTGTCTGTAGATGTGATACAATGAATTGTAGTGGAGTAGTGTGTCTTACTGTCATGGTACATGAACTGGAGCACGGCCTCTCTGACTCACAGTGCGGTTTTGGCGTCCTTGAGCCACCTCTGCTGGCCACTTCGGTGGAGGATGTTTCTGGGTTGCTATTTGGTTAGGTTGAGGTTATAATCTAAGAATAATCAACATGATCCTAAGCGCAGATAGGATGCAGCTAGCTGCCCCAGGAGTGAGCGTTAGTCACGACGATCGAGTGTCGTAAGGAGGATTTCATGCGCGGGAACAGAACTTTGGTCATTGTCGCGTTGCTCTTGATTGTTGCGGTCGTCATTGCGAGTGTGGTTTATTTCTATTTGCAGTCCAAACGCAGCGCGGAGCAGCTGTCTGTCGAGGGTGCGCCGACAGCTGTTGCTGTGGAGACGACGGAGATTGTGGTGGCCCTTCAGACCATCCCGCGTGGGATGAAGATCAGTGTGGAAGATAACGCTGTAGCACTGCAACAATGGCCAATTGACAGTCTGCCGCCGGCGTATTTGTCCAGTCTGGACGACGTGGATGGTAAGTTTGCGCGCATGGAGATTCCTCGTGGCATGCCTGTGGTACCTGCTATGTTGGGAGAACCCGGTGGGATGTTGTCAGTGACGGGCTCAGCGGCGTCGCTGTTCGAGCCCGCGGATCGGGTAGCCTACGCAATTCCACTGGACACCCAGGGTGCGGTGGGGTGGGCTATCCAACCGGGTGATAGAGTGGATGTCATCGCTGCGCTCAAGATGGAACCAGTGTATACGGATTTTCTGGATACAGGTGTGAAAGAGTTCACCTACCTGCAATCAGGTGGGGAGGAAGATGTAGCCCAGACCAGTCTCTTTGGCTCCTTCGAGCTGTTACCTAACGGACGTTGGGCAGCTGTCTATCCGTCGGAGGCTGGTAGCACTGTAGAGCCTGCATTGCTGGTTCAGATGACAGTACAGGATGCCATTGTGTGGCATGTGGGCATCTGGGAGTCTGAGATGACTTCTGAGGTTCAACCCGTTGTGGAGACTCAGGGTGAGGAGGCTGGCCCTCTGAGCGGCCCGGCTGTGGCGCAGCCGACACCCGCCACTGTGGCGATGCCAGTGGCCCAGGACGTGCAGTTGGTGACGTTATTGGTGACGCGGGAGAATGCGCTGATCCTTAAGTACCTCTATGAAATGGGGGCGGATCTCGATCTGGTGTTGCGTCCGGCTGGGACGACGGGTCCTGTACTCCAAACGCAGCCGATCTGGTTCCGTTACATCGTGGACAAATACCAACTGCCGGACACGATGCCCTCCGATCCCATTGGCCCGGTGCCGATCCATCCACCTCTGGAGATGCATATTGAGCCTACGCCCGCGCCAGCGGAGTAAGCAGGGCCTGGGGACTGGGTATGCCTGAGCGCGTCCGTGTTATGATCGTCGACGATGTCGGCGAGACACGAGAGCAGTTGACCAAACTGCTCTCGTTTGATCCCGACATCGAGGTTGTGGCAGCGGTAGGAAGCGGGGAGGAGGCTGCTGAGGTCGTCGCTCAGGCATTGCCCGATGTCGTCCTGATGGACATCAACCTTCCCGGTATGGATGGCATCACGGCCACGGCCAAGGTCATTGAGGCCGTGCCCACTGTCCAGGTCATTATGCTTTCAGTGCAGGGAGAGACCGACTATATGCGTCGTGCCATGATGGCCGGCGCGCGGGACTACCTGACGAAGCCTCCTGCTGCTGATGAACTCCTCTCTGCGATCCACAAGGCCTATAAGCTTAAGCAGAAGATGGTGTCGGGACCCCTGGGGGTCTCGACTGGCGATGGAGCCCAGTCCGGCGTTGCGTCTGCTCCTGAGCATCAGGCTAAGATTGTGGCTGTCTACAGCCCCAAAGGTGGGACTGGCTGTACTACAGTGGCTGTGAATCTGGCGATCGCGCTTCAGGCGATGATGGGCCCAGAATCTCGCATCTGCCTCGTGGATGGCAACCTGCAGTTTGGTGATATATCGTTGTTTATGAAGCTGCAGCCGTCCCGTACGTTGGCTGATCTTGCCCCTCATGCCCTCGACATGGATCCTGATCTGCTCGAGACCGTTGTGGCAACGCACGCCTCAGGGGTGCGTCTGTTGGCTGCGCCCAAACTTCCCGAGGACGCGGAAGTGTTTCGCGAGGGTGGTGTCGAGGAGTCAGGTGCCAATGTGTATTTCAAGACGATCCTGGAGTTTGCCCGGGCTCATTTTGACTATATGATTGTCGATACAGCTCACCAGATCGACGATGTGTTTCTGGCTCTACTCGACCTTAGTGATCTGTTCCTGGTTCTCACTCGTCCGGTTATCCCCGAGATACGAGGAGCTCGTGTCTTCGTTGAGCTATTACGCCGACATCAGTATGATCTGGCCCGTATAGGCCTTGTGATCAATGGCGTTGACAAGCGGATGGGTATTCGACCGGAAGCGATTGAGAAGGCGATGATGCCAGCACTGGTGCATCTGCCGTTGGATGAGCGGATAGCACTCAGAGCGGCCAATCTGGGTGAGCCGATTATGATGAAGAGGGGGCGGACTGCCTTGGGCCAAGGCTTCACCAGGTTAGCAGAGCTCATCCACCAGCGATTCGAGGCACTCAAGGAAGATGAGTCGAAGGAGAGTGTGCCGGGCCGTGTTGGATTGGGGCGCCTATTGTGAACGGCTTGCACCTGCAGATGGTAGTGACGGAGTCAGATAATGTCCCTCTTGCGCAGGATTGAGAAAAGGCCTCAAGAATCATCAAAGGATGCTCGTACCCAGAGGACAGCTAACCCTGCGGCATCGTCAGTGAGAACTACGGGGCCGGCTGTCCAGAGGCGGACGGCACCACGAGCTCGTGATGCCTATGTGGATCTTAAGAATCGCGTCCAGAACCGCCTCATCGCGGAGCTCGATCCGGGGATGGACGTCTCCCGTACTGAAGAGGTGCGCCAGACGATACGGGAGATGTACGACGCGATTCTTCAGGAAGAGAGCATCATCCTGGGCCGGCGCGAACGTGAGGTCCTATTCGAACAGATCGTCGCTGAGATTCTGGGCCTTGGCCCACTGGAGCCCTTGCTCGCCGACGAGTCAATTACAGAGATCATGGTCAACGGGGCCAAACAGGTCTACGTGGAGCGGAATGGGAAGCTCCAGCGGGTCAACATCACATTTGAATCTGATGAGCACCTTATGCGCATTATCGAGCGGATTGTTGCCCCTTTGGGACGACGTATCGACGAGAGCAGCCCGATGGTCGATGCCCGTCTGAAGGATGGGTCGCGTGTGAATGCAGTGATCCCTCCGATTTCGCTGTGTGGGCCTATTCTGACTATCCGGAAGTTTTTCACACATCCACTGACGGTCGACGATCTGATCCGGCTAGGGACATTGACTGAAGAAGTAGTGCAGTTTCTGGAGGCGGCAGTTACTGCCAGAATCAATGTTATTATCTCCGGAGGCACAGGGACCGGTAAGACAACGCTGTTGAATGTGCTCTCTCAGTATATTCCTTCTAACGAGCGCATTGTCACCATTGAGAATGCTGCTGAGCTTCGATTGCGTCAGGAGCATGTAGTAACGTTAGAGTCGCGTCCTCCCAATGTAGAGGGCAAGGGCGAGATAACCATCCGGGATCTGGTGGTCAATTCGCTGCGGATGCGTCCGGATCGCATTATCGTTGGTGAGTGTCGTAGTGGAGAGGCTCTGGATATGCTCCAGGCCATGAACACAGGCC
>CAZHBB010000044.1:0-24046 GCA_964530185.1 uncultured Anaerolineales bacterium | reverse complement strand
GCTGGGGCAACCCCACCACCCAGGTACTAGAACGCAAGGTGGCCGCCCTGGAGGGGGCAGAAGCTGCTGTAGCGACGGCCTCCGGGATGGCCGCTGTGAGCGCTGGCATATTGGCGGTTGTGAGCCAGGGCGACCACATTGTCGCAACCACCGGCCTTTACAGCGGCACGTACCATCTCTTGATCGAAGATCTCCCTCGGTTCGGCATCGAGACAACGCTGGCCGAAGCCACTGATCCCGATGCGTTCAGGCGAGCCATCAAACCCAACACACGGTTGATCTACCTGGAATCCCCCGGCAATCCCACCCTCGCACTGAATGATATCGCGGCGACCGCCTCCATCGCACAGGCTCACGGCATTCTCTCCATGATCGATAACACGTTTGCCACGCCGATCAACCAACACCCCATTGACCTGGGTGTGGACATCGTGGTGCATTCCGCAACCAAGTTCCTGGGAGGACACGGGGATGCTCTTGGAGGCGTCATCGCCGGCCCCCAACCTTTCATCACCCGGGTGTTGAAGGGGCCAATCCGTCGCCTCGGTGGGTGCATGAGCCCCTTTAACGCCTGGCTCATCGCCCGTGGGATCTGCACACTCCCCCTCCGTATAGCCCGACACAACGCGAATGCCCTGCAGGTACCGTCATGGCTGGCAGGACACCCAGCCGTTGCCTGGGTACGGTACCCCTGGCATCCTTCGCACCCCCAGTACGATCTGGCGCGTCGTCAGATGCCAGGAGGTGACGGCGGTGTCGCGGTCTTCGAGCTCAAAGGCGGGTACGAGGCCGGTGTGCGCCTGCTCAACCGCGTCTCGCTCTGTGCCCGTACCGTGAGCTTGGGGGACGTGCGATCTCTCATCACTCATCCGCCGAGCACGACCCACCACAGCGTTCCCCAGGCAGCACGCCTCGACGCCGGCATCACGGAAGGTCTGATCAGGTTTGCGGTTGGCCTGGAAGACGCTGAGGATATCATCGCGGACCTTGACCAGGCCCTCTCCTGACCACCACAGACAACATCCGGCCCGGGCCGCGACGATCGTGCCCGGGCCACGTGTTGGACCACAAGGGGCAGAATAGATAGGGCGCCCCGAATTCAGATCTCAGGGACCATACGCAAATGGGTCAGAGCATTGATGATGATATCAGCGACATCTGAGAGTTCCCACTTACCAGTGTTGAGCACCAGATGATACAGCATCATATTGTCCCAATCTATGTCAAAGAAACGTTGGAGGTAAACCGCCGCCGCCTCATCCCTCCGAGTCACCAGATCGGTCGCTTCGGCCAACGAGATATCCTGGCGCTCCTTTACCCGCAAAGCGCGGGCACCGAGTGGGGCCACCAACCGCACGTGGAGAACGCCTGGCTTATGTCGCAGAATGGCCTGTCCACCACGCCCCACAATGACCACGTTACCCCGCTCATAAGCTGCTAAGACTGTATCCTTTACCAGCTTGATTCCCTCCGCCTCGTTCAGCACCTCTACCTTCAGCGAGGGACCCTCCGCCGTCGGTTCACTCACTTCAGCATGGATCCTGCGCCGCCCCAGCAGACGGTCAAGAAACCCTCGCATGCGATAGGTATCCTCGGACAAATCTACGATGTTGTCCTCAGAGACACCAAGCTCCCCCGCCACTTGGGCCATCAAGTGCTTGTCAAAGTAGCTGTAACCCAATACTTCACAGATACGCCGTGCTACCTGGACTCCACCGCTTCCATACTGACGCGAGATCGTGATCACGGGCATAGTGCACCTCCTTCAGTAGCTGGATAGCTGGCGTGCCTCAAGGCTCATGCCTCAGAGTATTCGTGCGGCGCGTCAGCCTGTTAACTCCTACTATACCAGAGACTGGGAAACGCAGCAACGTCCGCTATAATGCATCCAGCCACCGGCCGTGTCCTCTGGCGAAAAGCGGAAGATACAGAGTTGCACAGGAGACGAGTACACCGTGAAAATCCGATCCATCACCATGCTGGCTCATCTACCGGCGCCTGTAGATCAGTCTGCTATCAGGGAATTGGCAGAGACAGCGCAGACTATCAAAGGTCGATACGAGGAAGCAGGCTATCAGGTCCAAACTGTCCGACTGGCGACTGACTTCTTGGCCACGATAGAACACGCTCAACGCCTGCAAGATACTGTGTCCCTGGCCAAAGACTTGGAGGCCATATGTGCCGAGGCCGGTTTCCAATATACCTCAGTCGGGACGGCCGGTCCTGCTACACAGCCTTTCGTACCAGAGATGCTGGGGGCAACCCAGTCCCTATTTGCTACGTGCCAGATCGTTGCCCCCTCCACGCACCAGATCGCTGGACCCACACTGCGGAGTGCTGCCCAGATCATCAAAGAGACGGCCGATGTTGATAGGGGGTTCGGCAACCTGCGCTTTGCAGCCCTCGCCAACGTGCCGCCAGGGGTTCCCTTCTTCCCAGCCGCCTATTGGAACAGGCCCTTCCCTGCCGTGGCAATCGCCACCGAGTCCGCCGATCTCGCCATAAGCGTCGCCCGTCACGCCTCCGATCTCAGCCAGGCACACCGTGACCTGACGTCACTCATAACGCAACACGGCCAGCGGCTCGAAGCCATCGGGCTGTCAGCCATCCGGTCCTCAGAGATGAAATTCCTGGGCATCGATTTCTCTTTGGCCCCCTTCCCAACCCCGAGCGTCAGCATCGGGGGCGCGCTGGAGATGTTGAGTGGCGTCCCAATTGGGGGTCCAGGCACGCTGACCGCAGCGGCGGCTCTCACCGACGCCATCCAACAGGCACGGTTTCCCCATGTGGGATTCTGCGGCCTGATGCTGCCCGTGCTGGAGGACAGTGTCTTGGCCCAGCGATCGGCAGAAGGCTCTCTGCGTCTCTACGACTTGCTGCACATCTCCGCCGTGTGCGGCACCGGTCTGGACACTGTTCCTCTGCCTGGGGATCTGCACGAAGTCACGATCCAGAGCATTCTGTATGACGTGGCAGCCCTTAGCCTGCGTCTGTCGAAACCGCTGACAGCCCGCCTGATGTTGCTCCCTGGCAAACACCCCGGTGATCCCGTGGACTTCGGCTTCGAGTACTTCGCCCCTGGTGGGGTCCTGGCCCTCGAAGATCCACCCGCGGCACATGGGAAGACCAGCATCTCACTGCTGAAGACGAACGCTTTGATGCTCGATCCCTATCACCCAACGTGATGCCGCATCACAGCAGAAGACAAGCCTCCAGCCTTAATGGAATTCAGTCCTATCCCCTTCCCTATGAGAAGAGTTGCTCAGCCTCAGCGCCCAACAACGACACGAACGTGTAGATTGCCAGCACCGTGCCCAGTGGGAATGCAAAGAGATTGAGGAACGCCAGAACCAGAGCAAGTACTCGTGCCCATTGCTTGAACTTCAGAAGCCCAACGCCCACGGCGATCCCGGGCAAAGAGACCAATGTGACCAGTGCAGCCACAGCAACGCCAACGATCGTCATGACGGTGACAGCCTCACGCTCTCCGATCAACAGGCCAGTTCCCAGTAGAATGAACAGAGCAAGGATGCCTCCCAGGACACCCAGGATGCCCAACACAATGTACAGCCAGCCCAAGACCTTAATGTTCGTACGCATACATTCCTCCCTCACACTGTTCTCGTCGATGTATTGCCTGCCGGCAACAGACAGTAGCCCATTTCCATAATACGTGTCCGTATGAGTGGGGGTTGCATATCCCAAAACCCGGTAGCCCTTCCTCACAGCATCACCGGTTTCGACCTCTCAGTTCTCTGTCCGAGCGGGAACAAGGGGATATGGGCGGTTACGGAGGGCAGCATCCATGTGGTCCCTCCGGCATCGTGGTATAATGCGAAACATCGAAAGACGATGATATGTAACCAGAGCAGAGAACCGTGAGGCGCTAATTATGAAGATCGAAGTCACAGACAGGACTCTCAAAGACCTGCAAACACCGCTGATCGCGTTGGGTATCACACAAGATGCCCAACCCAGACTCGCAGGGTTGGCAGCCGAGGTCGACGCGGCACTGACCGGTCAGATATCGGCTATTCTGGAGGCAGGTGACTTCAGAGGAAAGCTCAATGAGACGCTGGTATTGTACACGCATGGCGCAATACCGACTCCTCGTGTTCTACTTGTAGGACTGGGCAAGCTGGAAGAGATCACCTACGACGTTGTCCGCCAGGTCGCAGCAACGGCCACAACGCGCGCTCGAGAGTTAGGATTGAATGCGCTCCATATCCCATTGCTGTACGTGGATAAATTGGATGCGCCTCGGGTGGCTGAGGTCATTGCCGAGGGCAGTATCCTAGCACAATACCGCTACCGGGAGTTGAAGACCGAAGCGAGTGAAGAGGATCGGCCGACCGAGTTGGACAACCTCACCGTGCTCACGCGCCCCGGCGAGTCCCTTCCCGAGATCGAATCGGCAATCAAGGCCGGGGAGATCGTCGCCAAGTCCACTAATCTGGCCCGAGATCTCATCAACCGACCTGCAAACCTGGCTACCCCCTCAGCGATCGCCTCCGTTGCCCAGTCGCTCAGCGAGGGAACGACGCTCCGGTGCCACGTGTTAGACGCCGATGAGATGGAGCGCCTGGGAATGCACCTCCTCCTGAGCGTCAACCAGGGAAGCCAGGAGCCAGCCAAGCTGGTGGTGCTGGAGCACAACGCCGATCGCGGCGACCTCCCGACCATTGTGCTGGTGGGCAAGGGCATTACGTTTGACTCAGGGGGCATCTCCCTGAAGTCCAGCCAGAACATGGACCGCATGAAGGGCGACATGGCTGGTGCAGCCGCCGTCATAGCTGCCCTGCGTGCCGCTGCCTTGCTGGAGCTTCCGCTTCACGTGGTCGGGCTGACACCTCTGACCGACAACATGCCTGATGCCCGCGCCACCAAGCCAGGGGACGTCATACGGTCACTGAAGGGACTCACTGTGGAAATCATCAACACCGACGCGGAAGGACGTCTTGTCCTTGCGGATGCGCTCACCTATGCCGCGGAGTTTGAGCCAGATGCGATCTTCGATATTGCAACACTGACAGGAGGGCGCGTGATCGCGTTAGGGGCCCATGCCGCGGCTGTGATGGGGGCGGACCCTCTTATCGAGCGTCTCCGCAAGGCTGGCGGATACGTGGCGGAACGGGTGTGGCCGCTCCCGCTTTTCCAGGAATATGGTAAGCAGCTTGAGAGCGAGGTCGCCGACCTGAAAAACGTAGGAGGGCGCGAGGCCAGTACCATCACGGGAGGGTTTTTCCTCAGCCGCTTCGTGCCTGATGGTGTTCCCTGGGTCCATATTGACATTGCTGGGTTGGCACTCGTTGACAAATCCCGGCCCTACATCCCCAAAGGTGGCACGGGTTTCGGTGCCCGCCTGTTGATCGAAACGCTGCGAAGCTGGTAGATACGGGAACAGACGATGTCGAGCCTGACAGGCACTCAGCATGGCAAAAGCAAGTCTGGGTCGCGGACGGTGCAGGAGCTGACTGACGCAATGAACCGGTTCGTTGAGGCAATGGGCTGGTACCGCCCCGACTCACCGTTTCACCAGACCCCGCGCAATATCGCGATCTCCCTGGCCCTGGAAGCCGCCGAAGTGCTTGAGCACTTCCAATGGGGAGAGATCGCAGATCCTGAGGCACTGGCTGAGGAGTTGGCAGATGTGGCGCTCTATTTGTTACAGCTTGCGTATCTGACGGACATCGACCTCGAGCAAGCTATCATGGACAAGCTTCAGGTTAACTACCGCCGCTTTCGACCCGCTGGACAAGACGCCGCCAAAGCTCCTCCACAAGCTCAAAGGGAGACCTAAGGCACCGTGGGGTCATGCCAGACCAGGCGCGCGGATCGAGGAGCGTGCTGTGGAAGCCTTAGAGAGACGAGGGGACACACTGGTGTTCTAACCACCAAAGAGAGGGAGTTGAATCATGGCAAAGTTTCTGACACCGCAGAGTGAGGACTTCTCCAAATGGTACACAGAGATCGTCCAGAAAGCAGACCTGGCCGATTATTCTCCTGTCCGTGGGTGTATGGTCATCAAGCCGTACGGATACACGCTGTGGGAGCGTATCCGCGATGAGCTCGATCGACGGTTTAAGGCGACAGGCCACGTCAACGCCTATTTCCCTCTCTTCATCCCGATGAGCTTCCTGGAAAAAGAGCGACACCACGTGGAAGGTTTCTCCCCGGAGCTCGCCATCGTCACACATGGCGGTGGGCAGAAACTTGAGGAGCCGCTGGTCGTAAGACCGACGTCTGAGACCATCATCGGCCACATGTATGCGAAGTGGATCCAGTCTTACCGTGACCTGCCGGTGCTTATCAATCAATGGGCGAACGTGGTCCGGTGGGAAATGCGAACGCGCCTTTTCCTCCGCACGACCGAGTTCCTGTGGCAGGAGGGCCACACCGCCCATGCCACGGAGCAAGAAGCAATCGAGGAGACGCTGCGCATGCTCGACGTTTACACCGACTTTGCCGCCAACGAAGCCGCCATCCCTGTCATTCCCGGTCGCAAGAGTGAGAGCGAGAAGTTCGCCGGGGCGGTCGCCAGCTACACGATCGAGGCCATGATGAAGGATGGCAAAGCGCTCCAGGCAGGGACCAGTCATTTTCTAGGACAGAACTTCGCCAAAGCCTTCGAGATTCGGTTCCTCGATGAGAACAACGAGTTGCAGTATGCTTGGACAACCTCGTGGGGCGTCAGCACCCGAATGGTAGGGGCTGTGGTCATGACGCACGGCGACGACCAGGGACTGGTCCTTCCCCCCCACCTGGCGCCGATCCAGGTCGTCATCGTCCCGATCTGGCGTAAGGAGACTGAACGCGGCATGGTGATGGAGGCCGCGGCCAAGATCGAACGACAGCTCAAGCCATCCATTCGCGTCCGCCTGGACCGCCGGGAGGGCCTCTCGCCCGGATGGAAGTTCAACGACTGGGAGATGCGCGGGGTACCTCTCCGCATCGAAATTGGCCCGCGGGACGTCGCCCAGGGAACCGTTATGGTGGCACGGCGTGACATGCCCGGCCGCAGCGGCAAGGTAAATCTGTCCATGGAGGCGCTTGAGACAAGTATCCCGGATCTGCTTGAGCAAGTTCAGAGGGCCATCTACCAGAAAGCATTGGCTTTCCGTGACGCTCACATCCGGGATGTTGAGACCTACGAGGAGCTCAAAGACGCCGTCGAGACGGGATTTGCCAGGGCCTGGTGGGCAGGGACCTCCGAGGATGAAGCCCGCATCAAAGAGGAAACCAAAGCGACCATCCGTTGCATTCCACTGGACCAGCCCGGTGGGCATGGACGCTGTATCTTTTCAGGCAAGCCAGCGACGGAGGTGGCCATATTCGGCCGTGCTTACTGATCTCGCACTCTACCCTCACGTAAGAAGATCACAGCGCACCCACCCACAAGGGAGGCAAAGGGGCAACGTCTCAACCAGATGACGCGCCACATACCGGACAGGTTGGATTGCGCTGGAAACGAACCACATCGAAGCTGTTGTGAAGCCCATCCCACAGTAGCAGGCGATCTGTCAACAGGTCTCCCACATCGAGGATCAGCTTGATGGCCTCAACGGCCTCCAAAGCGCCGATCACGCCGGCGACAGCACCAACGATGCCGAGTTCCTTCGGGGTAGGGTAGCTCCCGGGAGCGGGTAACACAGGGAAGACACACGCACGACAGGCATGCCCTGGCACATAAACCCCCATCTGGCCCTCAAAACGGATTACAGCTCCCCACACCAATGGCCTACCGGCCTGCACACAGAGCTCGTTGACCAGACTTTTGGTCTCCAGATTATCGCTGGCTTCAACGACCAGATCATACCGGCGTACCAGATCCAGGCCGTTACCGCGCAATACCCGCACCTCGTGCGGAATGGCCTGAACCTCAGGATTCAGTGCGCGCATCCGGCGGACAGCAAGTACAGCTTTGCTCAAGCCCAGATCCTCTGTCGTGTAGAGAATCTGACGATTCAGGTTGGATAGCGACACGCGGTCATCATCGGCGATCCCAATCGTTCCAACCCCAGCGGCCGCCAGGTACAACAAAATAGGGGAACCCAAACCGCCTGCCCCCACGACAAGCACTCGTGCAGCTGCCAACCGATCCTGACCAGCGGTCCCTATCTCGGGTATCACCAGTTGACGCTCAAATCGTTCGTCCCGTGCTATCATTTTCGTGCCTCACTCCATCGCAGGATCAACAGGCGCCCCAGCTTAGTCGTGCTCACTGTGCGCCAGGTCCCGCGGGATAGGGCTGCGTGCCAAACCGGGTCAACGTCACGCTCCCGGCCAGGGCAGGTATCAGAACTGCCAAAAGCAAAGCATGCACCGGCCCCCAGACCTGTGAAAGGATCACCACACAGCCCAGGATAAGACTGCCCGTGCCCGCCGATAGAACTGGACTGACATCGTGGGATCGCAAGCCCTGCTCCAGGAATTTTCGACCCAACATGGTGCTGAAACCGACCCAGCCCAGCAACAGCGCCGCCCCTACTGCAACCCAGAGCAACAGAGCGACAGGGCTCAGACAGATCGTTAGAAACAGCAGGGCGCCCCCCAGAGAGACCAGAATCAGGGCCAGTAACCCTACACCGAACACAGTCAGAGGAGCTTGCATCAGGACCTGCCCCACCGACTCAACCTGCGCTGGCCAAAGGCTCACAATCGCCAATGATAACAACCCCATCGTGAGCACAAAAGCGACACCCTGGAGGCCCCTCGATAGCCAGTGCATCCATGGGCGGACGACAGTTTTGGGCACCGTCACCGAGAACTCCTCAAGCGCACCCAGGGGAACGTGCACGGACCATTCAGGCTCACCAGAGGCTTCCAGAAGCTCCCCGCGGATCACCGCCCCGTCCTCCTGCTCCAGCGTTCCCGCCGTGGTCACATCCCCATCCACTACACTTGTACTTCGCAACACGAGAGACCCGGCACAGAAAAGATCCCCCTGAACTGTCCCGGCCACATCCGCCGAGCCCGTGACGACCAATTGTCCCCTTACCTGTGCGTCATCCTCCATCACCAGAGAGCCGAACACAGCCAGGTCTCCATCGACAACAGCCCCCTTCCCCAGCAGTGCCGGCCCTCCGATAACCACTTGATCACCGACGGCCACCTGACCGGCCTCCAGCGTAAAGGGCCCAAAATGAACGCCACCCGACTGTTCCTTCGGGGCCGCTACAGTCCCAGAGGGAAACACCAGCCCCAGCAAAACCACCACCAGGCCTACCCACATACCTCTACGCATCGCCTCACCTCCCCGTCTGCACAAGCGCCAGGCGTCCACCCAACGCACTCGCCCCGAGTGCTCCGACACTTCCACGGCGCTGAGCCAACCACAGGAGCATCAGAGTGACCAAAACACCATGAAGCATCACCAAGAGACAGATCAGTGCAGTAAGAGCGAGGATGTAGGGCAGCAGCGTCTTCCACTCCAGAACCAGAGCCATCGCCACCTGAACCAGTGGCCGTATCAGCAGCCGTCGGGCCGACACCAGGACGGCGACTTCGCGCCCAATCTCGGCCAGCGTCACTCCCAGCACGCTCAAAAGGATCAGGCCGACCATCATCACCAGCATGCCCCCTACCGCATATCGCAGGAGCCGAAGACGCCGCTGTGCCCGCAGAGCACGCGCCACCACCTCTCCTCCGAGCCCGGCTGGGGCCAAAGGAATACTGCCCTCACGTAGACGTTGATCCACTGCAGCCAATGCCGCCCACTCTGAGCGGCAGGCCTCACACGCCTGCAGGTGGGCTTCCCACTGGCGTTGTTCCGCAGGCGTGAGTTCATGATCGAGCACACGGATCCACCACGCCTCAGTGTGCATCGTCTCCACCAACTCCCGATTCCTATCCCCCATGTCCGGTTTCCTCCAACGCCTGGGCCATCGCACGTCGTGCGCGAAATAACCTGGACTTGATGGCCGATATCGTCAGTCCCGTAACCTGATGAATCTCCTCATACGAGAGGCCTTCCCAATAGAACAGGGTGACCAGCATTCGATCGGTAGGCTGCAAGACTGTCAATAGTGCCTGCACGCTCTCCCGCTGCTCTCGCTTGAGGAACGCCTCCTCCGGGCTAGGGCTGCGGCCGGGTTGCCACTCCCATGCTCCATCCTCTCCCATTCCATCCAATGAGACAGTAGGCTTGCGTCGTCTGAGACGGTCGATGCACTCATTGGATGCGATGCGCAGAAGCCACGGCTTGAGAGGCCGCGTCGCGTCATATTGATGAAGTCGGGTCAACGCCTTGAACAGGACTTCCTGGGTCGCATCCTCCGCCTCACCAGCCTCACCCAACATGCGATAGCAGAGAGTGTAGACACTCTGCTGATAGGCCTCCACGAATTGACGGATGGCCGCCTCGTCACCACGCCGTACAAGGCGCAAGCACTCACGCTCCGTGAGACCATGTTCCGAGTTACGATCTTGCACAAGCCGATCTCCAGGCTTTGTCCTCCCGTCGCAGGCACCGGTCTGCACAGCACCACGGTTCCCCCGCGAGACAGGCCAGTACATCCTAATGGTACCCACAGACTCTGCAACCATACTTACGATACGTGGCATGGGAGCTCCGGTTGCAGGCCAGAAAGCGAGTGGGGGCGATCTCAGTTAAGATCGCCCCCACCTCTCGTCCACGGGACCTCACCGATACTGCGTCACAACCTCACTCCACACTAAACGGCTGTTGCAGGTCTGAGAGCAAAAGCGACTCCGGCTCCTCATCCACCGCGGCAAGTAACGTACCGCGCGGCAGATCTTTTTCGATCTTGACGCCTTCATACTCATCGATGGGGCTGTCAGCGCCTTCTATGTCCCCACGGTAGCCAGTGCCAGCAGGAATAAGCTTGCCGATGATCACGTTCTCCTTCAGACCATACAGATGATCCTCTGCCGACTCCACCGCAGCGTTGGAGAGAATCTTGATGGTATGCTGGAAGGAAGCCGCCGAAAGGAAGGAGTCAGAGGCCAATGCCGCCTTCGTCAGCCCAAGCAACACCTGACGGGCACGAGCAGGCGCTTTGCCCTGTGCCACCAGGTCGCGGTTCACCCGCTCGAACTTCACCCGGTCCACCAGGTCCCCAGGCAGATACTCACTGTCACCGGGCTCCGTCACAAGCACCCTACTCAACATCCGGCGGATAATCAACTCAAAGTGTTTGTCAGCGATGTTCACACCCTGCGTGCGGTAAACCTCTTGCACCTCTTTCAGGAGATGCAACTGCACAGCTTCACGTCCTTGTACCTGTAGGATACGATGTGGGTTCGGCACACCCTCATACAACTGAGTTCCTGCAGTGACGCGCTGCCCCTCAGCGACGAGGAGCCGAGCCGAAGGCGGTACCTCGTACGTGTGCTCCTCGCGCACCTCGTAAATCAGAACAAGATCGCGGCCATCACGCATGATGCGCCCTTTGGCTCGGGCGCGTAGCTCCTTCTCGCCCTCTTCCGTCTCACCCCGGGCAAGAATGTCCTCCTGCTCGACTTCGTCCCCGTCCTCAACGAAAATCTCCCAGGCTTCAGGGATATCGTAGCTCACCTTCTTGATCTGACTGTCCACCACCGTGACGTAGACCTGGTCTCCTTCGCGGGTGACATGGACGATGCCGCTGATATCCGCGATCTCGGCCTCGCCTTTCGGCGTCTTACGAGCCTCAAGCAACTCTTCGACCCTAGGAAGACCGCTGGTGATATCACCACTTGACGAGGCGGTACCACCTGTATGGAACGTCCGCAGCGTCAACTGTGTGCCAGGCTCGCCGATGGACTGGGCCGCGATAATTCCAACAGCAGCCCCGATCGCCACCAACTTACCGCGTCCCAGGTCACGGCCGTAGCACAACTGACAGATTCCCCGCGGCAACTCACAGGTCATCGGCGAGCGGACGTAAACGTCCTCGATACCTAACCGCTCAATGAGTTCAGCCTTGTCCTCATCAATCTCCTCGTTCCGGTCAACCAGCACCTCTCCGGTTTCAGGGTGGACCACCGGTGCCGCAGCAAAGCGGCCCAGCAGACGCGAACTCATGGGTTGACCGCCGACGTTATCCGCACGTCGGATCCAGATCCCGGACCGCGTGCCACAGTCGTGACCGTTGATGATGATATCCTGCACCGTATCAACCAGCCGCCGCGTCAGATAGCCGGCGTCAGCCGTCCGCAACGCCGTGTCCGCGAGGCCTTTGCGTGAACCATGGGTGGAGATGAAGTACTCCAGAGCGGTCAGTCCCTCTCGCAGGTTCGACCGAATGGGCAGAGGAATAATGCGCCCTGATGGATCCGCCATCAGCCCACGCATGCCCGACAACTGAGCGATCGGGCCAAATCCCCCCTTGGAGGCGCCTGACTTCGCCATCACTGCAATGGGCCCATAGGGATCCAGCCGTTTGGCAACTGCTTTTGAGACCACATCGCGGGCTGTGGACCACACATCGATCGTCCGCGTATACTGCTCTTCCTCGGTAAGCAATCCCCGACGATACTGGCGCTCGATCTCAGCCACTTCCTGAGCCGCCTTCTCGAGGATCGTCTCCTTCTCCTCAGGTACTGTCAGGTCATAGACGGAAATAGTGACACCGGAGGTCGTCGCATACTTAAATCCCAGCTCTTTGATCGCGTCGGCGAACTTCACCGTCACTTCACGGCCCATCCGCCGGTGACAGAGGGCGATCAGATCCTGCAACGCTCCCTTGTCAAGGGGGTGATTGATGAACCGCAGTGGATCCGGCACGATCCGGTTGAACAGCGCGCGCCCCACCGTGGTCTCAATAGGCTTCTCAGGCGCCGGGCGCTCCTCATAGACCTGCGCGACCTTGATCTTGGCGTGCAGGCCCACCACCCCCAGGGCGTAAGCCATCTCAACCTCATCGAGATCCGTGAAGATCTTACCATCGCCCTTGTCGCTCTCAAGGTCCATCGTCATATAGTAGATGCCCATACACATATCCTTGGACGGACCCACGATGGGCTGACCATCCGCTGGTTTCAGCAGGTTCTGAGTCGCCAGCATCAGTTTTCTGGCCTCTTCCACTGCTTTGCGCGACAACGGCACATGCACAGCCATCTGATCACCATCGAAGTCGGCGTTGAACGCAGCACAGACGAGGGGGTGGAGCTGAATCGCTTTGCCCTCGACCAGCACCGGCTCAAAGGCCTGAATACCCAACCGGTGCAGTGTAGGGGCGCGGTTCAAGAGCACCGGCCGATCAGCGATTACCTCCTCCAACACCTCCCAGACCTCAGGGCGCTGGCGCTCGATCAGCCGCTTGGCGGCCTTGACGTTGGTCGCGAAGTTATACTCCACCAGTCTCTGAATGATGAACGGCCGGTAAAGTTCCAGCGCCATTGTCTTAGGCAGCCCACACTGATGCATACGGAGGTGCGGTCCCACCACGATAACGGAGCGTCCAGAATAGTCGACGCGCTTGCCCAACAGGTTACGGCGGAAACGCCCTTTCTTACCCTTCAGAAGATCGCTCAGGGACTTAAGCAGCCGACGCCCACGTCGACTCATAGACTTCCCACGCTGGCTGTTGTCGATCAGGCTGTCCACAGCCTCTTGTAGCATGCGCTTCTCATTATTGACGATGACCTCCGGCGCGCCCAGCTCTAACAGCCGCTTAAGACGGTTGTTCCGGTTGATCACGCGGCGGTAGAGGTCATTCAGATCCGAGGTAGCGAAACGTCCACCATCAAGTTGCACCATTGGGCGAAGCTCCGGAGGGAGCACGGGCAATACCGTGAGGATCATCCACTCTGGGCGGTTACGGCTCTTGAGAAGCGCCTTCACGACGCGCAGGCGCCGCGTGGCACGCTTCCTGCGTTGCGCAGAACGGCCAAATCGTACCTCATGCCACAATTCATCCGAAAGCGCCTGCAGGTCTATCTTTTTCAGCAGCTCGTAAATAGCCTCGGCACCCATCGCGGCCTTGAAGACCTGCCCCCAGCGCTGCCGCAGCTCCCGATATCGCTGCTCGTTGAAAAGCTGAAGCTCTGCCAACCCCAGCAGCTCCTCACGCAGGTCACCGTAGTGACGACGGATGATCGCCACCTTCTCACCCAATTCCTGCTGGACCTGGGCCATGATCTGGTTAACGTCCTCCAGCTCCTCCGGTTGCTCTTCCGACATTGCAGCGACCGCTTCTTGTTGCCGACGCTCAATCTCTTTCTCCAGGGCCTCCAATGCATCCTGTGCAACAGTATTGAGGACTGCATAGTGGTCCCGGCTGACAACCTCCTCAGCCTCCACAATTACCGTATCCGTAGGAGCAAAGACAATCGGGCTCTCAGTCGCGCGCCCCATCATACCCTCGAGCCGCTCTTGCAGATGCTTGGCCTCTGCCAGGATCTTCTCCGTTCGGATGTTCAGTTCTTCCTCGAACGAGGCCTTCAGGTCAGCCACAGCCTCTTCCTGGGCGCGCTTGCGCTCATCAACCCGTGCCTCTAACTCCTCCATGCGGGCGCGCGCCGCCTCCTCCATCCGTTGGATCCGCGTTTGCTCTTCCTCGTCGATACGCTTCAACGCGCGTTGTCGGGCGTCCTCGTCGATGGAGATCACGATATATTGAGCAAAGTAAAGCACGCGATCGAGATTGCGCTTGGTGATATCCAGGAGAACACTGAGATGGCTGGGAATGCGACGTGTGTACCAGATATGCGCTACAGGGGCAGCCAAAGTGATGTGGCCCATACGCTCACGCCGTACAGCGGCCCGGGTCACCTCCACGCCGCACTTGTCGCAGATGATACCTCGATAACGGATCCCCTTATACTTGCCACAGTAACACTGATAGTCCCGCGTGGGACCAAAGATCGCTTCGCAGAAGAGACCGTCCTTCTCAGGACGAAGCCGGCGATAATTGATGGTTTCCGGCTTGGTCACTTCCCCATAGGACCAAGAAAGGATGTCCTCCGGTGAAGCGAGACTGATACGCAAAGCCTTGAATGTTCGGGCTTCCGTCACCTGATCATCACGGTTCATACTTCCTCCCATCGTGGATAGCACCCTGGCTCGCTGGCACTATCCATGTATGCACAGATATTTGAGGTGTTCGCAACGCCAAGAAGATAGAAACAAGTCTAATAAATATACCAGACTTCTACAAAAAGTCAAACAAACGAAATGCAGCACAAAACGAGCGGGGTTGGGGATCCCGCTTCGATCCTAACCGCATCCTACCTGTCACTGTCTGTGGATTATCCCTTAGCTGGTTATGAAACCACTCGGAGATGCCTTGAGCTGTCCCCACTCCTGAGAGCCAAAAAACCCTTCTCGCTCCGGGCCTAGACAGGGCCCATCCGTCACCTCACCAACAATCAAAACTATACCGCGACCTCAGGAGTTGTCAACGTGACCAGACGGGGTATGATGATATTGTATGTAACCCGGAATGGAGAAGGTGATACCCAGTGCGAACGGTACGAGCCCTCGTGAAGACGTTACGCCCACACCAATGGACCAAGAACGTGTTACTCCTGGCGGCCCTGGTCTTCGATGTCAAGCTCTTCAACCCATACTACGTCGTACGGGCCCTCGGCGGTCTTCTGCTTTTCTCGTTGGCGTCGGGGGCCGTCTACATCTTCAACGACCTGGTGGATCTGGAGAAAGATCGCCATCATCCATCGAAGCAGCATCGGCCTTTGCCAGCAGGTAAGCTCTCCCCCACCCTGGCAGCGGTGACGGCAACAGCGCTAGCTGTCGGGTCGTTGGCAGCCGGTTTCCATCTCAATCGCGGCTTCGCTCTTGCCCTCTTGGGGTATCTCCTCCTGCAGTCCGCGTACTCACTTCGCCTCAAGAACATCGTCCTGCTCGACGTCATGAGCATCGCTGCGGGGTTTGTGCTGCGTGTCGCCGCAGGCGTCCCCCTGGTCGACGCGACAATCTCGCCCTGGCTCTACATCTGCACAACTCTGCTGGCGCTCTTCCTGGCACTTTCTAAGCGCCGTGGGGAGCTCGTGGCGCTACGCGACGAGGCGGTGAATCATCGTCCTATCCTGGAGCACTACAATCTCACCTTACTCGATCAGTTGATCGGTATGATGACCTCATCCACTATTCTGGCGTACGCTCTGTATACCTTCTCTGCCCCGAATCTCCCACAAGACTACTCCATGATGCTCACTATCCCCTTCGTGATCTACGGCCTCTTTCGCTATGTCTATCTCATTCATCAAGAGGGATGTACGTTGCCACCGGATGAGGTCCTGCTGAAAGATCGCCCATCGCTGGTCAACATTCTGCTGTGGGGACTCACAGTGGTCGGTATCATGTACCTGGGACGCACCTCTGCATGAACGTTCGCACCGTGGTCCGCAGCGCACCAGGAAAGATCATCCTGTGTGGGGAGCACAGTGTGGTCTACGGCCAGCCAGCTCTAGCTATGCCGGTGAGCAGCCTGCGCGCTCACGCTCGCGTGGAGCCGACGGCTCCCGGAACGGGTTGCACCATCCGAGCGATGGATCTGGGTCAAACCTTACCACTACGTGCATTGTCCAGAGAACAACCTCTTGGCCTCATCGTCATGCTTGTCTTGGAGGCGCTCCAGGCCCCCGAGCCGGACCTGGAACTGAACCTTACCTCTGACTTACCCGTCGGCGGCGGCATGGGCAGCAGCGCCGCCGTGGCAGCCGCAGCGATTCAGGCACTCGGGAGTGCACTGGGAAGAGAGTTTACACCGGCAGAGGTCAGCGCCATGACCTATGAAGTCGAGAAACTCCACCACGGCACGCCCAGCGGGATTGACAATACCGTGATCGCATGGGAAAGAGCGATTTTCTTCATCAGAGGCCAGCCACCTGAGCCTCTGAACATAGTAGCACCCATCATCCTACTAATAGCGGATACTGGCGTCGCCGCATCGACACGTCACGCGGTCGAGCTTGTGCGTCGAACGTTAGAGCAGAGCCCCCACAAGGTCCGATCGATTCTCAGCCACATGGGTGAGCTTGCTCGCCGGGCGCGTACAGCTTTGGAGCGAGGCCAACTCAAGGAGCTGGGGAGGCTCATGGACGAGAACCAGAGTCTGCTGGTAGAGTTGGGGGTCTCACACCCCAGGCTTGATGTACTTGTGCAGGCCGCACGGGACGCAGGGGCTTTGGGAGCTAAGCTCACGGGCGCCGGCCTGGGTGGCAACATGATCGCCCTGGTTGAGAAAAGAACCCTGCCAGCCGTCCGAGCCGCCCTGAATGAAGCCGGTGCAAAAGCCGTGTGGCGGACTACGATAAAGGTAACCCCATAACATGATAGGGATTCAGAGACCTGCACTAGCTGAGACGCAAGAGGGAACGCAAGAGACCGTCCTTGCTCCTCTGCGGAGGGAGTACACTACCACCGCACACAACCACCGTAGGAGCTCCACTAAATGGTCCGGCTCGCCACAGTAGGCCACGAGCGTTGCTCAGCCCAGTACGAGGTATGATCACCCTGGCGGCAGGCACAGGTTGTTATGCATGAGCTCATTTTCATCAAGCTGGGAGGCTCTCTAATCACTGACAAGCGACGTCAGGCAGTCGCCCGTCGCGAGGTCATCCAAAGGCTTGCGCGCGAGATAGGGGAAAGCGCAGAACGCAACCCCCATTTGCGCATTCTCCTGGGTCATGGCTCCGGATCCTTTGGCCATTGGGAGGCCAACCGGTACGGTACCCGAGATGGTGTCACGAAAGATAAGGAATGGCGTGGTTTCGCCCGCGTAAGCGCGGCGGCCCTTCGACTCAATCGCCTAGTGACCGAGATCTTCACCGATGAAGGGGTGCCTGTATTAAGCCTGCAGCCTTCGGCTGCGGCCCTCGCCCATGAAGGCTCCATCCTCCGCTATGAGACCGAGCCTATCAAGCGTGCGCTTGAGCATCGGTTGATCCCCATCGTCTTCGGGGACGTAATGTTCGACACAGTCAGAGGCGGAACGATCCTCTCCACCGAAGACATCTTCGTCTACCTGGCCCAAGTGTTCAAGCCGAGCTGGATCGTCTTGCTTGGCAATACACCTGGCGTGCTGAGGGGCAAAGGCGCCGTGATTCCCCTGATCACGCCCGAGCTATATGCTCAGGTTCAGGCTCATCTTCAAGGCTCTGCATACACCGATGTGACGGGAGGAATGGTCAACAAGGTCAAGCAGATGCTGGCCCTCACTCAGCGACAGCCAGACGTAAGAATACGAATCATGTCAGGCCACCAGCCAGGGCTGTTGACGCAGACCTTACGCGCACCCGACCAGGCTACGGAGGGTACGCTTATCACCACCATGGCCCCGGGAGGAAGGGCCTCATGAAGCTGCTCGCCCGGTTACGCAGGGGCGACTGGATCACGCCTCGCTGGCACCAGCGCTTGATAGTGCTTACACTCCTGCTGCTGGGTTTCGGGCTGCGCCTGTCAGGCATCGGGCGCATTCCTCCGGGCCTCTACCGCGATGAGGCACAACACGGTTTGGACGCACTCGACGTCCTCAATGGTGGCGGCGTAAAGCTCTACTTCGAGGCCAACAACGGCCGTGAACCACTGTACATCTATCTGGTCACGGCCAGTATAGCGCTGTTGGGACGCTCCCCGCTCGCCGTGCGCCTACCGGCCGTCTACGTTGGCTTCCTGACGTTGGCTGCCAGTTACGCACTGGCTCACGCCCTCTGGAACAGGCGCCTGGGGCGCTGGACGCTGGCGACGCTCACTGTGACCTTCTGGCACATACACTTGAGCCACGTGGGCTTTCGTGCCATTCTCCTCCCCTTGTGCACAGCGCTCTCCATGACGCAAATCGCCTACGGTATCCGCAGCCGTAAGCGGCGGCATTGGCTGGCTGCAGGGCTTTGGTACGGGTTGGGGTGGTACACCTACACAGCAGCCCGTTTCACCCCTGTGGCGATAGCGGCTGTGAGTCTCTACGGCCTGTGCTGCCATCGCCACGAGACGATCCGCCTGTGGCGTGGAGCACTCCAGACGGCGCTGGTCGCTATGTTGATCCTCCTGCCACTGGGTATCTTCGCCGCCCTGCACCCTGATGTCGTACTGGCTCGCGTGGGGCAGGTCTCAGTCTTCGACCCCGCCATCAGCGGCGGGCACCCATGGAGGGCGTTGCTCCGGCAGGGCGTGGCAACCACCATGATGTTCACCATCCGCGGTGACCGGATCTGGCGTCACAATCTGGCTTGGCGCCCCGTTTGGGGACCCGCGATCGCTCTGACCTTCACCCTTGGCCTTGGAGTAGCCCTGGCACGTATTCGAAGGGATGCCGGCCTGGCAGTGGCCCTCATCTGGACTGTGGTCATGGCTCTCCCTACCGCGTTAGCTGAGGATGCACCTCATTTCCTCCGCGCCGTGGGGGTCCTCCCCACGGCAGCTCTACTGCCTGCTCAGGGACTGGACTGGATCTATGAGAAGTTATCGTCCTGGAACAGGAGGGCTATTCGCCACAATAGGCCAGCGGGCGGTAGATACCTACTGGTCCCTCTCATCGCCCCTCTGCTAATCGTCTTCGAGCTAGCCACGACGACAACGGACTATTTCGTACGTTACGCTCAGGCTGATCCCGTCTACCATTGGTTCGAGGGTGGTCCGACGGAACTTGCCGGAACCATGAATGCTTTCCTGGGTGTCGGATGGACGGGTCGACGAATGCAACATGGCCCATCAATACCTGCAACGATCTTCATCGATCAACCGCTGTGGGAGACCTGGGCCTCGCTCCCCTTCCTGACCGACAGTCGTTCCATCCACTTCCTGCCGGTTGACCAACCGACTGAGACCCATGGGCGTCTGATGTTCGTGACCTGGCCTTATCGTGACTGGCACCAGGACGTACTGGCGTATCTCCCACATCCGGCGTACCTGACGGTGCAACAGGGACCCACAGCTCAGGGAGACCTGGACCCCGAACCCTTCACCTTCGCAATGATCACCTCGGCGGAACCCAGGCCACCGGTGCCACCTCCCCTCGCCGTCTTCGAGGACGGTATCATCCTGCGCGCTGCCCTTTTCCGCCGCCCGCTATACCGAAATACACAACCCACGATCTGGCTGTGGTGGGATGTGAGCCAAACGCTTGACACAGACTACACCGTATTCGTCCACTACCTGCGTAACGAAGAGCGAATAGCGCAGCATGATGGATCACCCGGTTATGGGCATCTTCCGACCTCCTCATGGGAGCCGGGCGACCTCATCCTAGACATACACCCGATGCCCAATATACGTCCTCAGGCAGGACAGGACAGTTTGCGCATCGGCCTCTACGACGCTCAAAGCGGCAAAGGGCTTGCCGTGGTCGACAGCGCCGGAAAGCCTCTCGACGACGCAGCTCATATCCCCGTGATCCTGGCTGAACCATGACCACACTGTACACACAGACCTCTACGAGGAGAACCAGGAGATCCCCAGGCTACGCGATCATGCTGGCGTTACTCGGCGCGCTGTTAGCGGCGGCCCCACTGTGGGGCCCCGGCATCGTCAACACGCGGGGAGGTGGCGACAGTCCATTTCTGCTGCAGCGCACCATGGAGATGGCCGACAGTCTACGTCAGGGCATCTTCCCCGTGCGGTGGATGGCCCACGCTGCGTATGACCTTGGATATCCCTTCTTCAACCACTACGCAGCCCTGCCCTACTACATCTCCGGCACATTGGTGAGTCTGGGTGTCAACCCGCTGTCCGCAATTCAGATCACCCAGACCCTCGGTTTTCTGGCTGCGGCATTGACCATGCTTTGGTGGGCCCGCACGGTATTTCGCAGTCGCACGGCAGCAGCTATAGCTAGTCTAGCATACACCTTTGCTCCTTTCCACATGGTCAACGTCTACGTGCGAGGGGACTCGCTCTCGGAATTCTATGCCTTTATCTGGTACCCCCTGATCCTGTGGACCCTCAAACGCCTGGTGCTTCACCCCTCTCGCTCCCGGCTGATGAACGCTGCACTGGCCTATGGTGCCCTCATCCTGACTCATAACGTCTCTGCCCTGATTTTCTCGCCCTTTGCCCTTCTCTACGGTGTCGTGGTCACCTTCACCCACACAAAACTCAGGGGAGACCACACCCAAAGGCCCTTGCCCATCTTGGGGTACCTCCTGGCAGCTTTCGTCATGGGCATGGTGTTCACAGCCTGGTTCTGGATGCCCGCGATCATCGAGACCAGATACACCCAAATGGGGCCGGAGTTCACCCAAGGGTACTTCCACTACGTTAACCACTTCCGCAGTCTCAATCTGGTCCAGCGAAAATGGGCTTTCGACTATCAAGTTGCTGATACCGCCCAGGATGCCGGCCCATTTGCCATGGGAGCAATTCAAGCTTTGTTCGCGCTGATGGGCATATCGGTCCTGATTTGGCAGGATCTCATCAAGCGCGTGTCCACGTCTACGCAACAAGTGAACCGGCGCCGTGCCCTGAAGAGTGAACGTCTCACCCTGATGCTCAGTTTGGTGGGCAGCACCCTGATGATTACCCCGTGGTCCAGAGCTTTGTGGGACACGCTGCCGCTGCTCCCACTGACACAGTTCCCCTGGCGATTTCTCTCAGTGCAGGCTTGCTTTTCTGCTGTTGTCACAGGTGCACTCCTGGAGAACTGGTCGACCCCTACCACGCCCCGGAGAATGCCCTTCGGTCTTGGGGCTCCGCGTCTGGCCCTGAGCGTACTCTTGGGAATAGCCAACATCTCCGCTGGATTGATAGCTCTTCATCCAGAGCGGCTGGTGCTCCAAGCAAGCGATGTCAACTGGACGAACCTTCTTCTATACGAGACGTTCACTGGCAACATCGGCACCACTATACGGTACGAATACCTGCCTAGAGATGTCGTGCCCCGCCTCTACATCTCGGAGGCGGTCATAGATGGGTCTGGACACGTGATCCCAGAGGGACGAGAAGCGAGCACAGCTCGGTTACTGACCCGTACACCGACCCAACAACGGTGGCGAGTCACACTGCCCCAAGGCCCGACCACAGTTGCGTTCCCCATCAACTGGTGGCCCGGATGGCAGGCCCTCGTGGACGGCGCTCAGACCCCAACAGCGCCCATGCCAGGCTCGGGGCGAGTGGCGCTCACTTTGGACGCTGGAACACACCATGTCACCCTCCGACTCCGGCCCACACCGCTAGAGCGCATCGCCTTGGTGATCACGGTCCTTCCGATTGTGCTCTACATGGGCAGTGCGCTACGAGGCCCATGGCTGGGGAAAAGAGTTTATATCCCGACTCGTCTTCTCAGCTACACGAGCTTGCTGTTCACTCTATCCCTGTTAGGCCCTTTCCTCCTTCAGCATGCCCCTCAGCGGGATGCTACTTTTTTCGACTTCGAGCTGATGCCCTATCCACATCAGGGCCCTGTGATCTTTGGAGACGCCCTTCTCGAAGAGGCTCGGGTTGCCCAGACCAATGTTGAACCAGGGCAGTCGCTCAAAGTCACACTGCAGTGGCGTCACGTCCCAAAGACACCCCTCACCAGCACGCTGCGGCTGGTATCACCGGCTGAACCACGCCACAATGTCCCTTACGTCCTCTCCGAGACCAATGCCCGAGTGACACCGACCACCACGATGACGGTGACGCTACCGGACGATCTATCACGCGGGCTCTACCTCCTGCAGCTCCAGGTCCACGACCCGTCGGGTGCGTGCACACCGAGCACACTGGCAGGGCACACCATGGGCACATTGCACATCGGCGCCATCCGAGTGCAGCAGGGGCCAACTGTGCCGGAAGAGGCTCCTCAGGTTGGGCAGTTCAAAGAGCTGACTCTCCACACGGTCGAATTCCAGCAACCCAGCGCTGAGAGCCTCCGTATCAAGCACGTCTGGTCCACGACGGGGACACCGCGTAACTGGCGACTGTCCTTCCGGCTGATGGATGTCAATGGTCGGCTCCTGGTACAGCAGGATCATCAACCGGGCTACGGCTATCTTCCGACGACGTTGTGGGAACCGGGCCACCTCATCACCGATTACGCCTATCTTACCCTCCCCGAGGGGCTGGCGCCTGGGAGCTACACCCTCAGGATCATCACGTATCTCATGGCGACGGGCGAAGGAGGAGGGTCCGTTGACGTCCCCCTCTCTCTCACCAAACCCACTCTGTACGACTTGCGTGAGGCGTCCTGCGAACAGGCGCGCCATGGCCGCACCATTCTCTGCCAGGCCTCCAATATAGCGCTCCTCCATCTGGACCTCCCTGACACCATTCAGGAGGGAGAGGATCTTCCCATGGTCGCCGTATGGAACGCGCTGGCACAACCCTCATCCGACCTGGAGGCTACCTGGATATTGACCGGCCCTAATGGTGAGACCCTGGCGCGTCAAACGAACCCCATCGCCCCGGGCAGTATGACGTCAGCGTGGCCCCCGCACACCTGGGTGCGGAGCCCGGTCGCCCTGCCTCTGCCCTCACGCATCCCCGCCGGCACCTACACCGTAGATCTCACGCTGAGCGACGCTGAGCATCATACCGTGTCGTGCAACGGGATTGCCGAGGTAACGATCCAGCCACGCCCCAGGGTCTTTGCCGCGCCAGAGCTGCCCCACAGGGAATATGGTGTGTTTGGTGGCGATATCGCCCTGCTGGGCTACGCACTTGAACATCTTCCTCGGAGCACAAGCTTGAAGCTTGACCTCTATTGGCAGGCGTTAAGAGAACCTCAGCGGGACTACAAGCGCTTTGTCCACCTCTACGAGCCCGACACCGAACGCATCGTTGCCCAGGACGACGCCATGCCTCGCAATTGGAGCTATCCCACCTCCTGGTGGCAGGCTGGCGAGGTCGTCAGCGAGACAGTCACCCTCGATCTGAGCAGCGTGGCGGCTGGCACGTACCGTCTGGCGGTCGGATGGTACGATCCTGACACGGGGAACCGCCTGCCAGCTCACAAAGCCGACCAGACGCCGTTGCCTTTCGATCGGTTGATCCTGAATGAACCCGTAGAGATCCCATGACGCCCAGGCCAAAGGGCGAGACCACAAAGGATGGAACGGGCGAGGGGTTCACGACGTCCGGCACAGTACAGGGCCCACAACCCGGGGAATGTGAACAAGCACCGTGACACAATCGTTGCCCAGAGGATAGAAGCTACTATAATAG
>CAZHBB010000043.1:15301-24196 GCA_964530185.1 uncultured Anaerolineales bacterium | reverse complement strand
GCAATTGCTGAGGTTGGTGACCTGGACACCGTCGTCATCATGCTCCGCTTCGCAAATGGGGCGATCGGCACCATCGATAACAGCCGTCGTGCGGCGTATGGCTACGATCAGCGGGTGGAGGTTTTTGGTAGTCAAGGGGTGGTACGCACGGAGAACGAGTACCCCAATACTGTGTGGCTCGCGGACTCTCAGAATGTGCGGCGCGACCTCCCGTTACATTTCTTTATGGAACGTTACGTTGAAGCGTACGTCGAGGAGATGCAGACCTTCATTCGATGTGTGGCGGAGGATCGTGAGCCGCCAGTCACGGGGGAAGACGGCCGCATAGCGATTGCCTTGGGCATGGCGGCGCGACGGTCCTACGAGGCAAGTCGCCCAGTATCCGTAGCCGATTACATGAGTAGTTAACACTCTCCACAACCATTTGACGACACATTGTTGTTGGTTGGAATGCACACGTGTGCATTATGGCAAAGTCTCTCAGATCAGAGGAGGTGCAGAGATGAAAGCGTTGGTGTTGGAGGCGAAATGGGATCCACGACCCGGCTACAGGGTTTCGGACTGGGAGCGGGAGACC
The DNA here is from genome assembly GCA_964530185.1 of uncultured Anaerolineales bacterium. Classification (GTDB taxonomy): domain Bacteria; phylum Chloroflexota; class Anaerolineae; order B4-G1; family SLSP01; genus PWVB01. The sequence continues at coordinate 23,619 of CAZHBB010000043.1, read as the reverse complement.
GGTAAGGCGAGGACAGGCAGTAGTATATGGCGTCATCCTCGGCTGGAAGTGCGCGATTGGCCGCAGAAGCCGCCCGGACCCCACGATGTGGTCATATCAGTGCAGGCCTGCGGCGTATGTGGCTCAGACATTCACTTCTATGAGACGGATGCTGATGGCTACATGCTATACCCAGGCCTGACAAAGTTTCCGACGGTATTGGGCCATGAGTTCTCTGGCAAGGTGGTTGAGGTCGGCACCGAGGTGACTGGTCTGAAGGTTGGGGACATGGTCACGGCTGAAGAGATGATCTGGTGCGGTCGCTGCGTCCCGTGCCGGAATGGCTTCCCCAATCACTGTACGAACCTGGAGGAGATCGGGTTCACGGTGCCAGGAGCCTTCGCCGAGACTATCACGCTGGACGAGAAGTACTGCTGGAAGATCGATGCCATCGCGGAGCGATTTGGGAGTGAGGAAAAAGCCTACGAGGTAGGGGCTTTGAGCGAACCGACCAGCGTATCGTACAACGCGATGTTCGAGCGTGCTGGGGGGTTCCGCCCTGGTCACTCGGTGTGTGTGTTCGGTGCAGGCCCTATCGGTTTGGCTGCGATTGGCTTGGCAAGGGCCGCTGGGGCTGGCACTATCGTGGCTTTTGAGATCTCCGCTGCGCGCCGCGATCTGGCGCGCTCTGTTGGGGCAGATGTAGTCTACGATCCCCGGGATGTGACGCCTCATGAAGTGCTACTGGAGTTGAGCGATGGAGCGGGCTTTGACTTCCATGTTGAGGCCGCTGGAGCGCCGCATTTGACTGTCCCTGAGATGATGCAAGCGTTGGCGATCAACGGCAAGATTGTGCAAATTGGCCGTGCGGCACAGGAGGCGCCTCTGTACCTGGAGTATCTACAGGTGCGGCGATCGCAGATCTTTGGTGCTCAGGGGCATTCCGGACATGGGACGTTCCCCAATGTGATCCGGATGGTCGCGGCAGGACGTCTGGACTTGAGCCCCATTATCACCGCGCGCTATCCGCTGGAGCAGGCCGTTGAGGCTATTGCTAGGGCAGCTAAGCGTGCTGACGGTAAAGTTCTGGTAAAGCCCGGTATGGAGTAGGAGGTTGAGATGGACGAGCATGGACATGAATCACAGGCACCTGTTGGCTGGCTCCCCTCAGACCAGCCGGATCTGTTCTTTGAGGACAATCCTGTAGGGCGGATGAAGAAGAAACTCTGGGAGGCGTCAGACGAGGAGATTGATGCGATTCTCGCCGAGTACGGGATGCCAGCCCCGGTGGAGTGGGGTAAGCCTGGGTCCTATATTCAGACGACTGTGCGCTGGCAGGTCGAGGAGAATCGCCGCAAGAATGACATTGTGCTGATCCCGGTGGGGAGCACGGAGCTGCATGGGCGGCACATGGCAAGTGCCAGCGACACGCTCTATGTGAGCCAGATATGCGAGGGCGTCCGACGGTACACCGCGAAGCGTGGTGCTCCGGTCAACCTGGCGCTGCCGCCGCTGATGTATGGGGCACATCCCTATCACCATCTGGGTATGCCAGGTACGGTGATCGTGCGGGAGAATGTGCTGCGCGAGTTGCTCATTGATGTCATGCTTGGGCTGTGGAACGATGGTTTCCGCAAGCAGATCATTGTGAACAATCACGGTCAGTTGTGGGTGCTCGAATCGGCGGTGCAGCAGTTTGCCAAGCGCTATCAGCTCCCCGGTATCTACCGGGTCATCGATTGGCACCGTGCGGTACGTGAGTTCTTCCGCACCAAGGAGCGCGGTGGCGTTTGGGATACCGACTTCGTACATGCTGATGAGTCGGAGACCTCTCTCAGTCTCTACTTGCATCCCGAGATGGTGGATATGGCATATGCGGTAGACACACAGGGGAAGAGCTACCTGCCGGATGGCCATTTTGATAAATCAGTTGATCCCTTCGGCCGTCCAAGCCGTTGGTCGGAGGGTGAGGGACATGCTGCGATTGAGATCGCTGGTACACCCGAAGGCGTGGTTGGCCGCGCCACACATGGCGATCCTGCCAAAGCCAAGCGTCCTCTGGCCGCGATCTTGAAGTACCTGACCCTCCTCAATGATCAGATTCTGGAAGCCTTCCCGCCGGGGACGGTACCTCCTGTGGAGGAGACCACACTTCGCACACAAGAGGAGATGGCTCCTTATCTCAAAGAACCCTTCTCTGAGGGATGGCGTCCCGTCTACAGCCTGCCCAGGATCGGACAGGATACTTTCGTGGGGTAAACTCTCTGCGGACTGCGCGTGTTTCTGGGCCGCCTGCCTTAAAGGCGGCCCAGCCATCTATGGGAGGTAATAGAGCATGAGGTTGAGTCTGGTAGTTTCAACGCACACGGCACGTTTCGAGGCGGTTGCCTATAAGGGTAACTTTGAACAGGATCTTGCTCGCGTTGCTGAGTGGGGGTACGAAGGGGTGGAATTGGCCATTCGCGATCCTCGCCTGATCGATGGTGAACAACTGATAACTTTGCTTCAGCGGTATGGCCTCGAGGTCCCAGCCATTGGCACTGGTCAGGCATGGGGCGAAGAGGGTCTCTCGTTTACTGATCCAGATCCCGATGTCCGCTCGGCCGCCGTTGCGCGCATCCAACAGCATCTCCCGTTGGCAGCCCGCTTGGGTGCAATTGTAGTCATTGGCCTGATCCGAGGGCGTACGCCTCCGGGCTTTGATCGAGCCTGGGCCTACAAGCAGATGCTTGCCGCCATGAGGACGTGTGCCAGCGCAGCACAGGGGCATAGCGTTCGCCTTGCACTTGAGCCTCTAAATCGGTACGAAACTGACCTGCTCAACACAGCAGAGGAAACGATCTCCTTTGTTGAGGAGGTCGGCCTAGACAACGTGGGGCTCCTGCTGGACACGTTCCACATGAATATTGAGGAGCCTGACATCGGGCAGAGTCTGCGGCAGTGCGCTGCACGTCTGTTTCATGTTCACGTGGCAGATTCGAATCGCTGGTATCCCGGCGCGGGACACCTCGACTTTGCCATGATCGTCCAAACCCTACGGGAGGTCGGGTATGCTGGCTGGCTGTCGGGTGAGTTTCTGCCTATGCCAGATCCGGACGCTGCTGCGCGTGCTTGTATTGAGCACCTACGACCTTTGCTTGTCGCCTGAGTGGGAGGTCTTGGATTTTCCAGAGTTTGATGTCGATGTTATGGTTAGGTGAGTGCCTGGTGTGCGCTTCTGCAAGTGGCACGCCTGATTTTGTCGATCGCCTATCTTTCATTGTTTTCAACGTGAGATGTGTAACAGGCAACTGGACTTGAGACAACATCTGCCAGTTGAGACATCCTTTCAGGAGGTTACGATGAGGGCTGTTGTGTTGCAGGCGCCGTATCCGCCCGCTCCCTCAAGGAAAGGGGCATTGGAATGCATGGATTGGATGCTGACAGAGGTGCGATCACTTATGCCGGGTGCCCAGGATTTGGTGATCCTCCCTGAGTATGCAAATGCACCGGGTATTGACACGGCGGATCTGTTGCACAAAATGGCTGAACGAGAGGGGGCCGAGTTTGTCCATGCTCTTGCTCAAGAGGCACGGCGACTGAACTCCCTTGTAGCGGTAGGAGCTGTCACCAAGGTAAGTGAACGTTGGATGAACAGGGTTCATCTCTTTGCCCCTTCCGGAGATGAGGTGTTTGCGTATGACAAGGTCCATCTGACCGATGCCGAGGTCGAGAAACTAGGATTGGATGCCGGGGCGGAGATCCAAGTTTTCGATTGGAAGGGCCTGCGGATTGGCTTTGCAACCTGTTTCGATCTGTATTTCCCAGAACACTTTGAGGCACTAGCTGCTCAAGGCGTGGACTTGGTCATTGCCCCCAGTTACCAGCGGTCGGAGACGGGAGAGCGCATTGAACTCATCACACGGACCCGGGCTCTGGATACTGGCTGCTATGTGCTGCGTAGCAGCTACGCGATGCCCGTGTCTGACAAGGGTGGCCATGCGTTGCTTGTCTCTCCTGCAGGCAGGGTCCTGGTGATGGCTGGCACAAAGCCCGCTGTTTTGACCGTCGAGTTCGATCCCAAAGAGAAGTTTGTAAAACCGCGCTCCCATGGTGAACCCCCGATGGAACACCGGGCGCTCTTGGAGGCGCACCGGCGGCCGGCTTTATGTCGCAGGCGTGTAGAGCAGAGAAATGTCCTGGATCAGGCACCCCTGCCGTGGCTCTGCGCCCATCGCGGCTTGAGCTGCGCCTGTCCAGAGAACACCTTGCCTGCGTTTGCGGCCGCCCTGGCACTCGGTGTGCATGAGATTGAGCTGGATCTGTGGCTGACCCGAGATGGTGTCCCTGTTGTCTGTCATGACCCCAGTGTGGATCGCACCACCGATGGTCACGGGATTGTCGCTGAGATGTGTTGGGCGGAGATCCGGCGATTGGATGCCGGGATCAGGATGGGCGTCCCATGGCAAAACATCTCCATCCCGCGGTTTGAGGAGGTGCTTGCACTGGTGGACGGGCGGGCAATGCTCAATCTCCATATCAAGGATCCTGGACCCGACGGAGCTTTGGTCAAGAAGGTATGCGATCTGCTGCGTACGCATGGGGTGACTCGCCTCGCCTACATTGCAGGGGACGAAGCCGTCCTGCGAATAGCCAAAGAGTATGCCCCAGAGATTGAACGTGCTTGCCTGGCGAAACAAGATGATCCCGCCTCTCAGATTGTGGTTGCACGACAGTTTGACTGTCATCGAGTTCAGTTCTCGCGGGCGGTCACGTCGGAGGACATACGTCGTGCCCATGACGCTGGGATGCTGTGCAATCTCTTCTACTCAGATGAGCCGGCAGATGCCATGGCTTATCTGCGTCAGGGAATCGATGTGATTCTCACAAACTGTCCCCAGGTTCTCTTGGCGGCTGGCCTCAGCAGCCCTGTTGGGTTTTGAGTATTGGTTGGGGATAGCTTGGGCTATTGGGGGAGCCACCGGTGATCAGCCTGGAAAGTGGGAGGACAACGATGGGTTACGAGACACTCAAGCCATACTTCGGCGATCTCCACAATCACTGTGGTATCTCCTATGGACATGGGAGTCTGACGGATGCGCTGAACAATGCGGCACAGCGTCTGGACTTCTGCTCGGTCACGGGTCATGCGGCATGGCCTGACATGCCTCCAGAGACGCCGAGGATCAAGCCAATCCTGGATTTCCATCACGTGGGTTTCGCCAAGCTGCGCGAGGGCTGGCCCTGTGTGTTGGAGACACTGCGACGTCGCACGAAGGAGGGGGCATTCGTTCTTTTCCCTGGGTATGAGATTCACTCCTCAGCATACGGGGACTACACAGTTCTCTACAAGCAGATCGCGGGGGACATCATCTATGCGGCGTCACCACCAGCACTAGAGGCTGCGCTGCGAGAGTTCAAGGGAACGGGCAATGACGGATTGGCGTTCCCGCACCACCTTGCATATCGTCGCGGCCATCGTGGGGTCAACTGGGATGCCTTCTCCGAGACGCTGTCGCCGCTTGTCGAGATCATCTCGATGCACGGTTGTTCTGAGGGCAATGAGAACATTCGTCCGTTCCTTCACTCCATGGGGCCGTCGGATTGGCACAGCACGATGCAGTATGGGCTGGCGAGAGGGTATGTGTTCGGTGTGTTGGGAAATACGGATCATCACAGTGCACATCCAGGAAGCTATGGTCATGGTCTTACCGGGTTGTGGGCCTCCAGTTTGACTCGTAACGAGATTTGGCGCGCGCTTCGGGATCGTCGCACTTACGCGCTGACGGGCGACAAGATCGTGCTCCAGTATAGCATCAACGGTGCACCAATGGGATCGGTGATTCCAAGGGCCGGGCGACGTGCCATTGATATCGAGGTGGAGGGCCGGGCGCCGATTGATTATGTAGACGTAGTGAAAAACAACCGGCTGTTGCGGCGTTTCTCAGAGACTGATTTGGAACCTCAACCAATGGCTTCGCCCTTTGAGACGTTGCTCTACCTGGAGTTGGGGTGGGGATCGAAGGGAAGATCCTACGCTTGGGACGCTACATTTGGAATCTCGGAGGGGGAGGTCCTTGACGTCGAGCCTCGGTTTCGCGGCCTGGAAGTCCTGTCTCCCTTGGATAAAGAGGATGGTCGTTTCAAGTTCTTTCAGTCACGTTGGGGCCAGATCGATGAAAGGACGGTACATTTCGAGACCGTGACTTCCGGGAACCCCACAACTACAACGCCAGGCACGCAGGGTGTGTGTCTGCGGGTCGTGATGCCGCTGCAGGCCAATGTCGTCATGACGCTCAATGACTGGTCCATCCATGTACCATTGCGACGGCTCGTGGAAGGTGCATACGCGGACTATACTGGTAGCATTGACTCTCCAGCTTTTCGCCTGCATCGGGCACCTTCAACATGGGAATATCGTTGGAGTATCTCATTCGAGGACGAACGCGCAGATGGAGAGCCGGCATTTTACTATGTCAGGGTGCGGCAGAAGAATGATCAGTGGGCGTGGAGTTCACCGATCTTCTGCCACTAACGACAGCGAAGCTGTCGGGCTTGAGAAATCTCGAGGCTGTGGGAAAGTGCCAGTGGCCGATGCCGTGACGCTGCTGCAAGACTTTGACCCAGGCGAGAATAGGGAATCTGAGTCTGATTAGGAGATAGATCAATGCACGTTGATGAGAAGGTGCTCGTGGCAGGTCAAGATAGCTTAATGACGGTACGGCATCTGACGATCCGTGGTACGAATTTTGAGATTGGCCGCGCTTTGGGTGAACTTGCGCGGGAGCGTCACGGCATCTCGCTGACCAAGGCTCGGGCCGTACCCGTGTACGCTCGGGCGCGGCACAGCTACTTTCGCCGTCACTATCCCATCCATTGGGAGCGCGTGCGAGGTGTTGCCGAGGCCCTCGGCGTTGACCCGAACGATGTGCGGTATGATCTTACTACCCTCACCTATAACATGGATCTCCCGCCTGGTATACCTGGGTGTTCCGCCGTCTACTACCCTCCGCTGAGTACAGCCAGCCACAGTGGGTATCTGAGTCGGAATTATGATTTTGATGTGGGGACGATGGCCGATGTGCTTCACGTCCCTTCTCCTTCCACGGAGTACCGAGACTCTCGTCCAGTTATGGCGGAACCATACATCATGACATGGTATCCTGAAGACGGTGGATATGCCTCGTTGGCGATTCACGCCTTCGACATGTTATCTGGGACATTGGATGGCATCAATAGTGCCGGGTTGGTAGTGGCAATCCTGGCCGATGAGGAAGCTGTGGCTGCCCTTGGACCGAATCTCGAGCCGCATCTGGGACGGGTCCCACAGGCGATCGGTCTACACGAACTCCAGGTGATGCGTTGGCTGTTGGACACTTGCGGCACTGCCGAGGAAGCCAAACAGGCATTGCTGGAGGTCAAACAATACTATACTTTCTCCCCCTGCCACTACATTGTGGCTGATCGTGATGGGAATTCGTTCATCTACGAGAACTCAACCGGCCGTGATGTGCAGTATGTCTTTGATGGCAGCGAGCGCCCACTCATTGTAACGAACTTCCAGATATACCGCCATCGAACGCGTGATCAGTGGCCTGAAGAGCCTTTCACGTTGTCAACTAATGCTTTTTGGCGCTATCATGTCCTGGAGAGGCGCGTTGTCGACCATGATGGCCTGTTCACACCAAAGGCTATCAAGGAGATCCATCATCGTGTTAATGTGCTGAGCATGGTGGCCGAGCTTGGGGGGATTTCCTCGCAGGGAGATGAGGCGGTCAATGTGCAAGCCCGTACGCTTTGGCATAGCATCTATGATCAGGATGCGCGATCTGCCTCGTTCAGTTTCTATCTTGATGAACAGTGGGGGCGTGACAACAAGCGCACCGGACGTGATGAACGACGCACCGGGTATCTCACAATGCAGTTGGCGGTGTGAAGCGTCATGTGGGAAGTGAACCTTATATACAAGCCGCACGGCCTGCGGAGACGCCGTGCGGCTTGTAGCTGTTATTGCTCGATCTTACGGTGCCGGGAATTGCTTCCGGTACCGTCTACCAGTGTGCACCCCCGCTCTCTGAAGAGCTGGAATCCAGCGCCCTTACGTCCACGGCTTTAGGGCCTTTCTCCCCTTGCTGTACACTGAACTCAACCCGCTGGCCTTCGCGCAGCGTGCGGAATCCCGACCCTTGAATATCCGAGTAATGGACAAAGACATCACCCCCGGATTCACGGGAGATGAAGCCGTAGCCTTTGGCTTCGTTGAACCACTTGACGGTACCAGTCTCTCGTTCGCTCACGTCTCTTACTCCTAGAACTAAACATCTCTAACTAGAACTATATTGTCCTCTACGCGGACTCTC
>CAZHBB010000043.1:0-15291 GCA_964530185.1 uncultured Anaerolineales bacterium | reverse complement strand
GCTTGCTCGCTTCCCCCGCGGCTAACGGGATGCTACCGGACTTCGCCTGTCGGCCAGATATCGTTCCTTCTTATTTATCCTACCATGCAATACACAATGTGCAAGCCGCTCGCAATCCTCCCGAATGACGCGTAAGGGTTTCGGTTGCCCTCTCCGCTGATTCACACGTGGGATTCGTCCGGCGAGATCGTCGTCGTGTCCATCGGATAAAGGTGCACGGCACTTGCGGGAGGCGTCAAAAGCCCTACTATATGTAAACTCACTGGTCACAGTGGCTTACCTGATCGTCTTTGGCTCTCATTCTTCTGATTATAGTGATGTGGAGTGCGCATCAATGGGTAATCGTGGATGTGTCAGTGTTCGCGTAGGAGTCTATGTAGATGCCTCCAATGTGTATCGAAGCGGAGGTAACCGCATGCGCTATGATGTACTGCGCGAGTTCGCATGTCGGGATGGTGCAGAGCTGGTGCGTCTTAACGCCTACGTGGCCCATGATGTGGAACGGGCCCAGAACGATCCAGAATATGAGAGGGGAACGCAGCGTTTTTTCTCGGTATTACGTGATATAGGATACAAAGTCATCATCAAGAACGTCAAGTGGTATCAGGATGAATCGGGCGAGCGCTACGGCAAGGCCGATGCTGATCTTGACTTGGCTGTGGACATGTTGTTGGAATCCCAACGCCTGGATCGTGTGTTGCTTGTGAGTGGTGATGGGGACTTTACGCGCGTCGTGCGGGCCGTCCAGAATCGGGGCTGTCGGGTGGAAGTGGTGGCTCTGGATAATGTTTCGCCAGCTTTGCGTTGGGAGGCCGATATGTTCCTCTCGGGTTACTTGATTCCCAATCTTGTCCCGACTGGCAGTTCTGTGCCTTGGGGCGAGCAGGGTTCACGGGTGAGAGGGCTCTGTTATGCACACCTGCAAGATTACGGATTTATGCGTTATCTGCGTCGGATCGGTCCCGATCTCTGGGTGACTGATACGCGGCGTCCTGAATCGCCCTACGCATCGGTTTACTTCCATGACTCCAGTTTGCCAGATAGTGTGCGGCCCACCGACCTACCTAGTTACCACCATGTGTTTGAGTTCACATTGCGGCCAGCGCCGCACAAGAAGGGCGAGTTCCAAGCTGTGGATATCCAGGTGGTGAGTTGGATGCCGGGGTAGGGCGTATGGGGGAGGACTGGCTCTACGTGGTGCTGGCTGGGGCGATTGTGCTGTTGGCAGCCGCGGCTGCCTGGGTCGAGGTGCGGGTAGAACGACGTGAGAGACCTCCTCATCGCGGGGTGCTGGCGCGAGATCCTCGATACCGCGCGCACCTCGAGCGATGGCGAAGATAGTGCTGTCTGGCCATCTGCGGTGATATGGCAGCGGATTCCTTTGGACGTTGAGGTGATGAGCTGGTGGTCGAAGAGGCAGGACGTTTTCTGGCGGGTGTGGCAGGTGTTGTGTACTCGGAGCGTGATGGTCGGTACCTGCTCCTACGGCGGTCCTCGGACAAGGACTTCGCTCCCGGAGCGTGGGAATGCGTCACCGGTCGCGTTCAACAGGGTGAGGGGTTCGAGGACGCCTTACGGCGAGAGGTCCGTGAGGAGACTGGCCTCGATGTAACCGTGGATGCGATCGTGGGTACTACTCACTTCTATCGTGGACCAGAGCGGCCGGAGCATGAGCTGCTGGGCGTAGTCTATCTCTGCTCGGTGCCCACGGCCACTGTGCCGCACATTGGACCTGAACATAGCGAATACCGTTGGATGACCTTCGGAGAGGTGCAGGAGATGCTGCGGGTCAATCATGCCAGCGAGGCGTGGCTGTTGCGGACCCTGAGGCGGGCGGAGATGCTGCGCAAAGCGTTGCCTGAAGGATGGGTGCGCCATGCCAGGATAACTGGGTTCGAGCTGGGGTAATCCTGTCTATCTCAGGATAAGTATCCCGTTCTCGCATCTCGTTGCCATGGAATGTGCTGAACTGCCTCGCTGAGGCCGTTTGTACTTCTGGAGAACCCCACTATAGTGGGGGCCGTGGCTTCTTTATAGATCATCAGGGGGGGCGGGAACTATGGCTGTCTCGAACTTTGCCCAGATGCGCGCGCGTTACCAGAAGCTCACCGAGCAGTTTCGAGCTGGTGCGTTGTCGCGAGCGCAGTATGTGAGTGCTCTTCAGGCACTCCGCTGGCAGGACGAATCGGGATCATGGTGGTCGCTTCGGCCATCGGACGGGGCGTTTCTGCGTTACAATGGCGTTGCCTGGGTGGAAGCAGTCCCTCCCCTGGAGCCAAATGCTGACGCGCCTTCCGCCGAGCTGCCGGGAGGAACTGAGCAGGAGGGGAGCCCGGCTGGGACCAAGTCGCCCTTGCGGGCGCTTGTGCCCTTCGCTGGGCTGATTGTGGCGAGCTCCTGTAGTGTGTTGTGGGGCTTGTATACTCTGTTGAGGTTGGGACAGGGAGAGCCAGCAGACCTGCTCACGCCTGTCCTGGTGATGGGCCTCACGCTCGCGCTGTGGGTGTTCCAGCGCCCTCTCGGGGCCCTGATCAGGCCTGTCACCATGTTGCTACGACCGCTGCCGCGCCCGCTTCTGGTGGGTGCGGCCTTGGCGTTGCCGGTGCTGACTGGTCTGGTCTGCGCGTCGCTTACGACCCACGGCTATGGTGCCATGCGTTGGACGGCTGTGGTCAGCATGTTGGGGGCGTACGTGCTTACGTATCGGCCAAAGGAGGGAACATGAGTCGCCGAGAGTCTCGACGCTGGCTGGTGGGTTGTCTTCTGACCTTGATCGTGCTGATAACGGCTCTGGGGGGAGCAGCTCCTGTTGCGGCTGATGACTGCACGCGAGATCCATTGAACGCTGCGGATTGCATGCGGACCCCTGGCTTCCGTCAAGGGATCACCGTGGCTCTGGGGGGAGCGGCCGCTGCGGGTGTGGCGCTGGTCAACACATTGGCCCCACCTGTCAGTCCACCAGGGGCCAAACCAGCACCGCCGTCTGCGCAGACGGAGCCTGGAGCAGGTTCTGGCCCGGCCGAACAGAAGTCAGTGACGGAAACCGCGATCCCGCCGAAAACCGATGTCCCAGCGTCTACTGAAGCGCCACCGAAGCCGATGGAGGCCCAAACCCCAACCGGACAACCGCCTCCGAGCTCGAGTTGGCTCTCCTGGGACAACTTCAAGCGGATCGGGGACTATGCCAATAAGCTGCACGGTGTGTTCACGAAGTTCCACCTCACACCTCAAGCGATTGAGAGACTCAAGATCGCAAGTCGCTTTTGGCGGCACATGCCTAGTCAGGCCACAGCTGACATGTACATCGATGCTGTGCGCAAGCGGATGAATCCTGGCGGTAAGACAGGGAGCCGACTGGGCGCGGCTGGCTATGTATTGGATGCGGTCGACGCACATTTCAAGGCCCAGCAAGTCATCCAACAGCGAGGTTACACTGGATGGGAGAAAGCAGGGGCTTATTACGTGGAGGGCGCGAATAAAGTCTTCGTGACGATGCTTACAAAGAACCCGGTGGTGGCGATTGTGGATCAGGTGGCAGGAGATCTGACTGGACATAATATCGAGAGCACGATCCGAGCCGGCGAGGAAAAGTGGCATCAGGTGACCAAAGAAGCGGCTGACCTCTACTACGGAAACCAGGCTCTAGATGCCGAGATCCAGAGCAAGGCCCAGGCAACCCAGATGCTCCGACGGATCCGGCATATGATCAACACGGGTAAGATCGACCGACAGAAAGGTTTGGCGGTCGCCCATCGGATCTTCAATCGGTCGTTCAGGTGAAAAGAGTCGTTTCCACCTGTTGCCACAATGGCGTATGCTCGCTGCACTGGGAGGATTGACGGGATTGTGATCAGTTATTGAGGGAAAGGATAAGACCGTGACGGTATTTCGTCTCACTCCTCTGGAGGTCTGGACACTGGCAGCCATGGCAACGCTGCCGATTGAGCCAGATTCAGCGCTCAGTGTGTGGCTTTCCCAGTTTGATGCCCCTGAGGTAGACAACCTGGCAGAACGGGGTATCCGTCGGTTGCAGGCCAAGGGTTATCTCTCGCCCGAGGACGGTCAGGTGCCTGATGACCTGCTGGAGGCGTTGACGTTACTGGCATTGTCGCGGACAACGCTGACCACGATCCTGCGGGGCGGCAGCGTACAAGTTCATGCTCATTTTGCGCAGGTGAATAATTGGTTGGCGCAGTATATGCCTGAGGATAATGCGCTGGTTGTACACACCCCGGAACCGATGGCTGCGGTGGCGGCGTCTTTGCTCCCGTCGTGGTTTGAGGTGGAGAGCTCAGAGGAGGTTGAGCTGGATCTACCGCTTGGCGCCTATGCTATGCTGGTGACCGCGTTTGAGCTGGCTGACGTCCGTGAACTCCTGCCGAGCCTGGGTGCTGAGGGAGTTGGTATGTTCACGCGGGCTGAGCTGGTAGATTCCTTGGGCGATCGTGAAGCCTGGCTGGACGGTCTGGCACAGGTGGGGGTCCAGGGAGTTCCGAGGCAAGATGAGATACCGCTGGGCCGCTACCTAGACTTCCTGGTGTCACGCGGGCTGCTCCAGGAGTCGTCGAGTGGTCAGCTCTCGATCGGCGCAGCGGCGGGTCCCCTACATGAGGTGCTGGGCGATCCAGATGTGTCTGCACTCACGATATCGCTTCAGTCATCGGATGGAGGGTTTTCACATACCGGGGTCTTTCTGTATGGAGGGGGGCGGTTGTTCCAGGTCGACTATATTCCTGGCGGTTCTGTTCGCCTTCGCCAGCTCGCCAGCCGGGATGAGGGCATGGCCTGGGCGGCAGCGCTATTGGCTGAAGGCACCCACCAGCCAGTGACGGTGACTCCCTGGGAGATAGCAGGAGATGCCGAACATAGGGAGCGGGTCATGGCCGTGGTGCGTAACGCGCCGAAGTTCTGCCCTTATTGTGGAGCACCTGTAGCTAGATCGACCGCTAAGTTCTGTGTGCGTTGTGGACGTGCGCTGAGGTGAGGAGGAGACCAGTCCTATGGAATGTCCGAACTGTCACGCTGAGATTGAGTCTGGCTATCTGTTCTGCCCGGAATGCGGCCAACGACTGACAACGGCTCCGGCTGTTGGAGTTGGGGCTCCACCTGTGCAGGGAGAACCGTCTTCTGTAGTCGAGATCTCGGTTGGAGGAGGTCAAGAGACAGTTGCGCCGCCGCCTCCACCGTCCGTGTCCCCTTTACCAGAGTCGTCTGTTGGGGTAGTCACGCCCTCTGGCTCCAAGCCAAAGAAGAAGCGCCCTTGGCTTTGGATTGGTATTGGGCTGGCCGGAGTGTTGGCCTGTCTCTGTGTTGCCATAGCGGGATTTTGGCTTCTACAGACGTGGGACTCTGGTTCTACGTTGGGTGGTCCTGGTGGGACACAAGGTGGCGGCTCTGGAGCTGCGACTGGCGGCACTGCCCCAGTTGCGATCGTGAACAGCAGCGAGTATGAAATCTGTTATGTGCTCATCAGTCCCAGTAGCAGCGATGATTGGGGTACGGATTGGCTGGGAGAAGATGAGACAATTCTCCCTGGGGAGAGTGTAACGGTATGGGTGCCCGCTGGTGAAACCTACGACCTTCAACTCCTCGACTGCGATCAGAATGTCCTTGACGAACAACAACAGGTTGTGATTGACGCAGACGGCATCACTTACACGTTGGGGGCCGGGCCTTAGAAGAGAAGGCCGGTACAGCGGGAATTCGTGTTCGGGAAAGCGTTGTGTCTGGGGATCGCGCTGTGCTTGTTGGTCCTTGGGGCTTGTCGGCCTGAGAGTGACTACCGTCGTGTTGTTATCTATGTGTCGGTTGATCAGACGTACGCAGAGCCCGTGCTCCGGGCATATGCGGAGCGGTCGGGCGTTCGGGTGGACGCGATCTACGATGTTGAGGCCGCTAAGACTACTGGACTGGTCAATCGGTTGATCGCTGAAGGCGACCGGCCCCAGGCTGATGTATTCTGGAACGGGGAGTTCGCGCAGACGATCCTCCTGCAACGTCTGGGGGCTCTGCAGCGCTACGCCTCGCCCGAAGCGGAGAGCATTCCCAACAACATGCGGGACCCCGACGACTATTGGACCGGGTTCTTGGGGCGCGCTCGTGTCCTGTTGATCAACACGGATCGCTTGCCGGTGACGGAGGCCCCGGCTTCCATCTTTGATTTGCTCGACGAAAGGTGGGTGGGAAAGGAGATTGGGCTGGCATATCCGCTGTTTGGCACAACAGCCACGCATGCCGCTGCTCTGTATGCTGCGTTGGGGCCAGAGAGGGCAAGGGCTTACTTCTCTGCTCTCCAAGACAAAGGAGTGCGTGTGCTGGACGGGAATGCCGCGGTGCGCGATCTCGTGGCTAGTGGTGATCTGATGTTGGGGCTCACGGATACTGATGACGCATGCGTGGCGATCAAGAGTGGTGCACCAGTGGAAGCAGTCTTTCTCGATCAGGAAGTTGGAGGATTGGGGACTTTAGTCATCCCCAATACCGTCGCGATGGTAGCGGGAGCCCCCCATGAGGAAGAGGCGAGGGCGCTGATCGATTACCTGCTCAGTCCTGAAACAGGGGCTGCGCTTGTATCTGCCGGCTGGAGCCATGTGCCGTTGCGGCCGTTAGGTGTTGAACCTGAATGTTTCGCCGGGCAGGACGTGCAGGCTATGGCCGTCGACCTCACTATGGTATACGAGTGGCTGGAGCGGGCCAAGAAAGACCTGGCTCAGGTGTTCATCCGGTAATGGTGTGTGGGTAGCGATAGAGAGTCTCAATCGGGCCTGCCGACGTCTATTCTGCGCGCTCTGCCGACAGTATTGGGCGTTTTGGCCTATTTCCTGGTGAGTTGGGCCCCCGTGGTGGCCGTCTTCAGTCAACTCTCACCGCAGGTACTCCTATCGTTGCATTGCGAAGCCCGACGAGTGACTCTTCTGGTCCGCAGCTTTAGCTGGGCGGTGCTTGTGGGTTTGCTCGGCATGATGCTGGGAGTCGTAGCAGCTCTTGCACTCTGGCGTTGTCGCCATGGATGGGGCGCGGCTGCAAGATGGCTCTTCCTGGCAGGGGCTGCATTGCCCCCTTATACCCATATTCTAGCTTGGTGGTCTGTGCTTCGGTTTCTGAACCACAGCCTCTCCGGTGTTGGGCTCATGGCGTTGCCGCAACGGGGGGGGCTTATAAGCCTCTGGGTGCAGATGATGGCACAGCTTCCTCTGGTGGCTGGTCTGGCGTTGGTTGGGTTCCTCTCGATAGAGACTTCGCTGATCGAGGCTGGCTGCATCTACCAGACTGGGCCTCGGGTGTTCAGAAGGATCGTGTTGCCTCTCGCGCGTCCTATGGTGCTTGCCGGTGGTGCGCTGCTTTTTGTGTTGGCCTTGGTTGACTATGGGATTCCCTCGACCTTTCAGTTCCCGACGGCCGCATTGGAAGTGTTTGTTGAGTTTGGTGCCTCTGCCAGTGTTGGAAGAGCCACGGCCCTGGCGCTGCCTGCTCTGCTGGTGGCAGCTTTGGCGTTGGCCATGAGCCTGGCGGGGCTTCGCAAAGCGGTGTTGACGAAGGGACAACCCAGGCGTGTTGCTTCATCCTCCCCAGCCCTAAACATCTCGCGTATCTGGTTATGGGCTGCCCTGGCCCTTTTACTGCTGCAGGCTGTACTACCGGTCGTCAGTTTGCTGTTATCGGTGAAGTCCTGGCGTAACCTTCTGGATGCGTTGGTGGGCGCAATGCCAGAGCTTC
This sequence comes from uncultured Anaerolineales bacterium, assembly GCA_964530185.1. GTDB lineage: Bacteria > Chloroflexota > Anaerolineae > B4-G1 > SLSP01 > PWVB01. Next base: position 7,575 of record CAZHBB010000043.1, on the reverse strand, counting down.
AAACTTCGCTCTGGACGGCTGGCGTGGCTGCGCTGCTGTCGCCGTTGGTCGCGTTGGCTCCAGCGCGCACCCTGGCGGCGGGCCGAGCACGCCTTGGGGTGTGGTTTCTCCTTCTCGTACCGGTGGCAATGCCTGGTGCCCTTGTCGGGATAGGGCTTGTCTCTTTGTGGAGCAGGCTGGCGGTGACGCCGTACGGCACACGCTGGATGCCTGTGTTGGCGGCGCTTGCTCGGTTCACCCCCATGGCAATTCCAGTGTTGGTGGCACAAAGGCGTCGCATGGCTGAGCCGTTGATCGAGGCTGCCCGGGTGTTCGCCCGGCCGTGGGATGTGTGGTGGCGTGTGGAGCTGCCAATGACATTGCCTGGACTGGTATCGGCGGCCTGCTTGGTGTTTGTCTTGACGCTCGGTGAGCTAGGCGCAACGCTTATTGTGGTCCCGCCTGGGTATGCGACGCTCACGATGCGGATCTATACGTACCTACACTATGGCGCCAGTGAAGGGGTAGCGGCACTGTCCCTGGCGTTGTCCCTGATTTGCCTTCTGGTCGGAGCTCTTGGGTTCATGGTGTGGCGCCTTTGGTCGCGGGCTGCGATGCGGGTGGGGGCGTGATGATCAGAGTTGCTCAAGTTAGTAAGTGGTATGGGAAACGAAGAGTCCTGCAGACGGTGTCGCTAGAACTACCGATCGGCCAGATTGGGCTGCTGTATGGTCCCTCCGGCAGCGGCAAGACGACGCTTCTGCGCCTGATCGCCGGGCTTGACAGGCCCGACGAGGGAGAGATCCTTCTCGGTGGAGCTGTGTGCAGTACGCCTGTCTCGATCGTCCCACCTTTGCGCAGGCATATCGGCATGGTGTTCCAGGAGAGTACGCTGTGGCCCCACATGACTGTGGCGGGGAATGTGAGCTTCGGGCTACTCAATGCCTCACGACGTCATCGCCGGGAACGGGTGAAGACGTTGTTGGAGTGTTTCGATCTGCTGCCCCTGGCTCAGCGATATCCCTCTCAACTTTCTGGGGGACAGGCGCGGCGAGTGGCGATTGCCCGTGCGTTGGCGCCCGATCCCGCATTCCTGTTGCTGGACGAGCCCCTTGCCCACCTGGATAAGGCGCTGCGTGGCCATGTTATGGAGGTAGTGGTGGAGTGGGCGAGGGCCATCGGTAGCACAGTCCTCATGATTAGCCATGACCCACAAGAGGTGGAGGGGGTGGTTAATCACTGTTGGAGGTTGTGCGATGGTCACATCACAGAAGTCTGAGAGTGAATCTTTGGCGAATCCTCCGCGCTGGTTGGCGGTGGTTCAGTTCTTGGTCGGGGCTGGGTTGGTAGGAGGGCTTGGTGTGCTCATTCTGGCTCTGTGGCCCCGTCAATCCCCGCCACCCGGATGGACGCTCGTGAGTCCACCGGAAGATGTGATGGCCCTGTCATACTATCGGGGAACTCTTTGGAGTGGGGGACGCGATGGTCTGAGCGTGGTGGACCTAGACACACTAGAGGTTGAGCCTGTGCGAACCCCTGGGGCACCACGCGGCTTGGTTTATGCTCTTTTGCTCGATCCGGACGAGCAGACGCTGTGGGTGGGCCACAAAGACGGTCTGAGCTGCTATGACGGAGCCTCGTGGCAGACGTGGACTGAGGCAGATGGGTTGACCGATCGTGAAGTTCTTGCGTTGGCATCGGATCCAGACGGAGGGCTCTGGATAGGCACAGCGCATGGTCTTAGCCGGTGGGACGGGGGACAATGGACCAGCTACACGCACGCGAGTGGTCTCGCCGGTGAGGCTGTATCTGTGATCCTCCGTGACTCGAGTGGACGGTGGTGGTTCGGCAATGGATACAGCGTCGATGGGGGGCTGACCTCGTTTGATGATGAGGGGTGGCATACTTATTCCACCGCCGACGGGTTAGCCCATCCTATGGTGAATGATATCGTCGAGGAGCCAGGTGGCCCCTTGTGGTTTGGAACAGGCTTTGCCTCGCGCGGCGGTTTGTCGGCGTTCGATGGTACCCGGTGGTGGACGCTGACCGTGGATGATGGCCTGGCGGGTCCCAAGGTGCGGTCTCTCTTCGTAGACTCCGAGGGGGGCTTGTGGGTGGGTTCAGAGTACGACGGCATCGCGTATCGGACCGCCGACGGATGGGAGGTGTTCACCCCTGACGACGGTCTGGCCGGCTGGGAGGTCAAGGCGATGTGGGAGGATCCAGCCGGCAATCTCTGGTTGGGGACTGAGGCTGGCCTGACGCGCCTCTCAGCCAGCGTCTGGCGGCAGGAGTAAGCGTCGCGGTCAGCTCAGTCGTGCGAGTAGTGTAGGCCTCTGTCCTTGAATCCCTGATGGTAACAGTTCACCGTTAGGGTGGGGACGTTGGGAGCCCTGTGGCTAACTCTGCCCGAGGGCGCGGCCCTGCCACTCTTCCGGTGTCGTGAGCCCCATCCATTGTATGACTGTGGGGGCAATATCCAGGATCGATACTGGCCCCTGCATCTCTCCATGTGTGGTCAGGTTGGGTTGGTAGAGTACGATGGGGATCGTCATGTCCTCGGGGGAGTCGCTACCGTGATGGGTATCGTGTCCTCCATGGTCGGCTGTGACAATTACGCCGACTTCACGGTCTTCCAGGGCTTGGAGGATGGTGCCGATGCATGCATCAGCGTTCTCGATGGCGCGCAGGTAGGGTTCAGACATCCATCCGTGGGTGTGGCCTGCGGCGTCCGTATGACCCAGGTAGATGAAGGCGAAGTCAACAGGCTCACGACGGAGCAACTCGGCTGTCAACTCCACGAGTTCCATATCTCCGCGTCCCTTTGGGACCTCGTCGTTGTCAAGGAACAGGGAGATGTGTAAGGCGCCAGGCCTCGAGAGATCGCGCAAAGGCTCCCAGTTGAAAAACGAGGCGGCACGTAGCCCATTCGCCTTCACGACATCCATGATGCCTGGCGTTGGCGATGCATAAGTCCACGTGTTTGTGGTGATACCATGTACTGTGGGTGGTGTTCCAAGGATGAGTGAGGCGATGCAGGGTAGTGAGATGGAAGGAAAAACGGTCTTGGCCTGAAGTGTCCAACTGCCTTCCGCTATCAGGCGGTCTAGGACGGGTGTGGTGGCTTGCTGAAGCCCGTCTGGGCGCATGCCATCGACGAGAATCAAGATGACTGTATCCATGTGGAAAATTCCTCCAGGGGGATGTGTATTGCTTGTTGTCACGCAGTATAAAGTGGGATGGAGTGCTGACAAGCCCGACGCCTGTCAAGGTTGGGCTCGATCTCGGGCTATGCCGATGGGGCTGGTATGCCGAGACGTAGTCCGGTAGGCACAATCTGTTCGTGGTCTGTTGGGGGCAGTGTCACTGTTGACTCAGACCGCCACCGGGGTAAGATAGGTCTGTGATCAAGAACGTAGTAGCCACACATAAAAAGCGCGCACCTGGGGCCTTCGATGAGTGGATGCGAGCGAGAGCCGTGGTTGTCATCAATCCACTTGCGGCGGGTTTGGCTCGTCTCAGACTCCATCCCAATACCGTGACCATTTTAGGCTGTCTGCTGAACTTGGGCGCCGGTTTTGTGGCAGCGTCTGGGCGGCTTCGGCTTGCAGGCATTGCAATGTGGCTCGCCTCGTCCACAGATGCTTTGGACGGAACGCTGGCCCGGGTGACAGCAAGACAAAGTCAGTTCGGGGCTTTCCTCGATTCCACACTGGACCGTCTCTCCGAGGGGGCAGTCCTCTTCGGACTCACGGCTTGGATGTCGCGCGCGGGAATGACAGAAGGTGTACTATTGGCATTCGCTGCCCTGCTGGGTTCTGTGATGGTGAGTTATACACGCGCGCGCGCGGAAGGTGTGGGATATGACTGCAAAGTGGGTCTCTTCACCCGCCCTGTTCGCGTTGTAGTGTTGGGGGTAGGGATGTTGACGGGGTGGCTTGAACCCGTCCTGGGTCTATTGGCTGTCTTTACCTGGGTTACTGTTGTCCAACGCATCTTCCACGTCTATCAGGCCTCTCGACAATCTGACTAATCCAGCATCAGGCACTGTGATGTTGCGCAAGGTCAACTCGACGCTCCTCCCCTTTTTGGTGGTGGGATTGCTGCTGACTCCGGCGTTGAGTACTCTACTGCGTGCTGATTCCCTGCCTTGCACGCATGACAATCTCTTCCACGCATTTCGTATCGTGGCTGTACGTGACTTGCATCGCCATGGGTGGCTCTTTTCCCGTTGGTTGCCTAATCTGGCTCTGGGTTATGGTTATCCTTTCTTCAACTACCGTGAAGTGCTCCCCTATTTTGCCGGGGAAGCACTCTTTGCTTTGGGGATCCCTTTACCCTTGGCTTTGGGCCTGCTTTACGCTTTTTCATGGCTTGCTGGCGCCTGGGGAGCACTTGTACTGGCGAAGGATCTGTTTGGGCCGGTCGCTGGCTATGTAACGGGGGCGGCTTATGCGCTCGGTCCTTATTTCTTTCTGGACGTGTTGCGCAGAGGAAACCTGCCGGAAGTTGTTGGTTTGGCTCTCATTCCCTGGCTTCTGGTCGTTGCCCGGCGTCTGATCCTTCATGGGGGGCGCACGTGCTTTTTGGTGATGTTAGCCCTCCTCGTGGTGCTGTTCTTGAGCCATAGCATTTCTTCTTTGCTGTTAGCTCCCTTTCTTGGTGCCTATGTCGTTGTCTTAGCGGTGCTCTATCGCGACCGGGGCTTCTGGCCCTATGCATTTCTGGCTGTGGGCATTGCGGTGCTGATGACGGCCTGGTTTACGCTACCGGCATTGTTGGAACGGGATTGGGTTCAGCTTCATCTCTCTCGCACAACGCGGAACAATGACTTCCATTACAATTTCGTCTCGTGGCGTGAGATGCTATTGACCGTTCCTGTCGATCTTGGGCCGGACTACTTGAACCCACCCATGATGGTCTTTCTTGGACTGGCGCAGTTTATGCTTGCGCTGATTGGCCTGGGGAGCGAATTGCTGGATAGGTCGCCGCTGCCGAATCGGGTATTGACTTCGTTGTTTGCATTGACCGCAGGGGGCTATCTCTGGCTTGCGAGCCCAGGTTCGCTCAAGCTGTGGGAGACGGTGCCGCTCATGGCATTCGTGCAATTCCCATGGCGGCTTGTCGGTCGAGCGTTGCTGCCAGTTAGTCTCCTTGCTGGCCGAGGAGTCGCTTATGGTCTTGACGTTATCGCGCGTGGGCTCCCTGGCCGTCGTTTCAGCGTCTCATCCAGGCAACTGTGGGCCTGGTTCGACACAGCCGTGATCATCCTGTGTCTTGGTCTGTTGGCCCTGCCCATGAGCCGCCCTCCAAAGGGATGGTGCCCGATGGAACGTGTCCCAGATATGCGTGACCTCTACGCTCTGGAGGAGGCTGGTTGGATTGGCATGGATCCGGAGAATAGTTACTTTCCTATCTGGGTGGAGCAGCATCCCAGCGATACCAGGCTTGCCGACGCATTCGTGCAGGGACGGTTGCCGAGACGGCTCGATCCTCAGTCTCTGCCATTGGGCGGCAAAGTCTCGATGGCTGTTTATCGAGCTTTGAGCGCCATTATGTACGTGGAGACTCCGTCTGCATTCGAGGCACGGTGGCTGGGTTTGTATTTTCCTGGTTGGGAAGTGCGCGTCGACGGCGATAAGGTGCCGATCATGCCGGAGGATGACACAGGCTTGATGCTGTTCCCTGTACCAGCCGGCAAACACTGGGTCGAAGTCAGGCTTGGACTCACGCCGGCCAGACGGCTGGGCGTCGGGCTCTCCCTTTTCGGCGGGCTAGTGATGGTGATCAGTCTGTGGCGGGGTGTCCCCTTCCGCCAGCGGGAGCCTGGGACGGCGCAAGCCCACTCCTTGGGATGGGTTGCAGCAGCGTTCCTGTTAATCGGGGCCATCTTGCCTGCGGCCGTGTGGTTTGGGCGTGGCGGGCATTTACCCACTCCCGACCTGACGAAGGCGATGACCGCGGGGTACTTGCCTGATGACATGGTCCCACTGGGCCAGGCATTTGCTGGTGGTCTTGTGTTGGAGGGTTATAGCGTGGCGCAGGAGACCGTGGCCGCCGACGACGAGCTGTTTGTTTCGTTGCTGTGGCTGGTAGCTGATTCGCCTGAGACTGAAGTGCGTACTACTGTCCTCTTGCGTGGGCCGGACGGCCAATCGTGGAGCCTTGCGGGAACTGCTCGGCCGAGGGGGTACGAGAGCCCTCCTCCATCTACCCAGTGGCAGGCAGGACAATTTTTCTATGACCCTCATCTTGTATTACCCATAGCGGGTACCCCTCCTGGTGAGTATGAAATCGTCGTTTCGGTCTTCGATGTTGATACTTTGGCGCCGCTTTCTGTGCTGGGGCCGGATGGCCAGCCCGTTGGTCCTGATCTGGTCCTGGGCAGAGTGACGATCACCCGTCCCAACTCGCCTTTCACGCCTGCGTCCCTGGGCCTGGCTTCAGAGCGGGCGGATAGGCGTTGCGATGGGCTGGCGTTGTGGTCCATAACATTCGATCGCCAAGAAGCTGCACCAGGTGAACTGTTGACCGTACGATGGATCTGGGAGGCGACTCGCTTACCCATTGACGTGGAGAGCGTCACGCTGGCCCTGCGTGACGGGCAGGATGATATCGTGCATACCTGGACTCTGTCTCCGGTCGGTGTATGGTGGCCACCACGAGAATGGCGGGCTGGCGAGCTTTGGCTCGGGAGGCCGACCCTTCGTCTGCCAGGTGGGCTTGAGAGCGGGTATTATGTCTTTGAGGTGGAAGTGGCGGGGTGCTTGACGCCATTGGCCCGTGTGCCGGTGGAGGTGGTTGCCCCGACGCGCAACTGGATGGTTCCCTCAGGCCTGAAGAGGGTTGGTGTCAGCTTCGGGGATGTGATCGAACTGGCAGCCTATCGTGTTTCTGAGGTCGCTCCTGGAAGCCCTCTTGAGATTGAGTTGGCATGGCGGGGGCTGCGTGAGATGGAGACATCGTACCGGGTCTATGTGCATCTGCTTGACGAGAGTGGTCAACTGGTTGATCAGAGCGATGGAGAACCACTTGACTGGCATCGACCGACGACAGGGTGGGCTGAGGGAGAGGTGGTGGTGGAAAACCGCCATGTGATGGTGCCAGAGCGCGCTGGACGCTACATCATCCGCGTTGGCCTCTATGATCCAAGTGGACCAAGGCTCTTGACAACCGATGGCGACGATGGATATGTTCTGGGGACGTTCGATGTCTTGGATGCGGATTGACAACCGAGACGCGCTGGCTGACGCTGTGGCCCTTTTGGCCTTGGGGCTTGCTCTGGTGCCAGTCCTTCAGCCGCTTGTTGGACCGCTACCCACTTGCGGTTACGACACGATGTTTCATCTTTGGCGGGCTGTGCAGGTCAATGCGCTCTGGGATCAAGGGGTTATGTACAGCCGTTGGGCTCCCGACATGGCGCAGGGGTATGGGATGCCATTGTTCCTCTTCACTTCTGCGTTTCCCCCAGCCTTTGTGGCATTGCTCCATAGAGCGGGATTGGACTGGGCTGTGGCGATGAATACTACGTTTGGGCTCGCCTGGGCCGTCGGCGCACTGGGGATGTATGTGTTGGGCCGGACCCTTTTCGGTGGG
>CAZHBB010000042.1:0-24828 GCA_964530185.1 uncultured Anaerolineales bacterium | reverse complement strand
CAATCCGCGGGAGAGCTTATCTGTCGTCATTGTGTTGGCTATCCCAGCCAACGCCTCCTGGGCCTACGGGTTCCCCAGGACACCAGCTTGCTCGGCTGGTCGATCAAACACGGTGAAACAGTCTACGTACCAGACTTAACGCAGGACCCCCGCTACAATCCGTTAATCTCCAAACATGGTAGAATCACCCCACACTCCCTGATCGCTTCTCCGATCCGCATGGTGCGCCCCCATGATATTGTGGTAGGTGCGTTAGTGATTGTGGACGACGCCATCGATGCATTCTCCCCGGCAGATGTAGCCCTGGCAGATGGGCTCGCTCGATCAGCCGCAATCGCTATTGAGAATGCATGGTTATACTCTAGGGCACAGACCGAGCTAGAAGAGCGACGCCGTACGCAACAGGCACTCCAGCAGAGCGAGGCATACTACCGGACGTTGGTGGAGACCTCCCCAGATGGCATCATCACCCTTGACCCTGAGGGCAAGATAACAGCCGTGAATCTGAGGGGCCTCGCACTGCTGGGCTATGAGAACAGACTTGACGTACTTGGCAAGGACTATTTTGTGCTTCTGACGCCCGAGGAGAGGCCAACCGCATATCAAGCGTTTCAGAACACCTTGAGCGGCAGGACCACGAGAGAATGCGTAACGACCTTACTTCGAAACGACGGCACCACATTTACCGCCGAATGCTCGGCCTCGCTGATGACTGGGGTCACGGGCGAACCGTATAGTATCGTGGTCTTCTTCAGGGATATCACCGCACGGAAAGAAGCAGAGGCTTCGCAGCAACGTCATGCTGAAGAGCTGCAATTGCTCAACCGGATCGCAACCCGCATCAGCCAGGTACCCGATGTCAGCTTTATTCTCCGGACCGCGTTAGAAGAGGCTTTGTCAGGGCTCCGCTTTGACGCCGGCTGGGTCATGATGGTGCCGGATCAGCAGACTACTGCCTCATCGACATCGGAGTCCGTGTTGCAACAGGGTATGAAAGTCCTTGCCGTTCACACAGAACGGCCGCTCCCTGATCTAACTAGGAGGTTGCAGCGACAGATTCACGCCGAAGTCATCCGCCGGCAAGGTCCAGTTGTCCGACTCGTAGATGACCTGGGGCCCAACGGCACCCCAGTTGAGGTCATCGCTATCCCCTTGAAGACAACCGGAATGGTCGTGGGCACACTGGCGCTGGTAGGGATTCGTGAGGGACACTCAGAGAGGTTCACTAAAGCCCATATCCAACTTTTGACAAATATCGGGCATCAAGTTGCGATCGCAATGGAAAACGCCCGTCTCTCGAGAGCAGCCGCCGAAGTGGATATGCTCCGGCAACTGGACAAACTGCGAAGAGAACTTATCTCTAATGTGTCCCACAATCTAAGGACGCCACTGGGCGTGATCAAGTTGTCGTGCACAACATTGCTCCGCGATGACACGGTGTTTGACGAAACTGTCAAACGAGAACTGCTGGAGAGCATAGACGATCAGGTCGACCAACTGACCGCCATGATCAACAGGATCTTAGAGGCAAGCCGATCTGAAAAGAGCCTGGCCAAACCATGCCGCCAACCTGTAGACTTGGCCGAAGTTGCCCGCTCAGTTGTCAGCATGCTTGACAACCCACTTTCACGTCACAATCTCATCCTGGACTTCGAGCCAGCCGATATCGTGGTCCGCGCGAACGTCCAACACATAAAGGACGTGTTGCTCAACCTCTTGGACAATGCCATCAAGTATTCTCCTGCCGGAGGCAACATCCTCATTCAAGGGCGTTTACAACAGGGGAAGGCACTGGTGAAGATCATCGATCATGGTATCGGCATTCCGGAGGACGATATCCCATGGGTCTTTGAGCGTTTCTACCGCGGTCACAATGTACGGGAGAGCCAGACGACAGGCGTCGGCTTAGGCCTTTCCGTCGTGCGAGACATTGTCACTGCATATCATGGTGAGATCTGGCTCGAGCTGACACCTGGCGGCGGAACGACAGTCTCGTTTACCCTACCATTGGCGCTCGAACACTTGCTTTCACCAGAAAGCCAGCTGCCCCACTCCGCACCGGATACGGGTTCAGAAAATCAGAGGCAGAAGTGATTACCGAAAGACCTCCCACAGTCCTCATCATCGAAGATGAGAAGGCATACATACGACTTGTCCGCCTCAATCTCGAGCCAAGTGGCTTTCAAGTAGTGGAGGCCACCGACGCAGAGAGTGGATTGAAGGCGTTGGTGAACGAGGAACCCGATCTCATCCTATTGGATATCGGCCTACCTGACATCGATGGCGTGACACTGTGCCGACAAATCAGGGACTTCTCCGATGTGCCTATCATCATGTTGACCGCCAGGGAAGGGACATCCAACATCGTCGCCGGGCTGAACGCAGGGGCCGACGACTACATCACAAAGCCCTTCAGCGCCCAGGAATTGCTGGCCCGTATCAAGGCGTGTCTTCGGCGGGCTCGATACGCGGGCGACAATCATACAGCTCCGGCGGCCAAGACCGTTGCCTATCTTACGGTTGATCTAGCTGCCAGACGGGTGTTTGTGGACGGCAAAGAGGTATCCCTTACACCCACCGAGTATCGATTGCTGGTGGAGCTGGTAAACCATGCGGGGCGCGTCTTGGTACCCGGTTATCTGCTCGAAAGAGTATGGGGATCCAATCAACTGGAGCCAGGTCTGGTGTGGCAAGCTATTCACCGACTGAGACGCAAAATCGAGCGTGACCCTAAGAAGCCGCAACTCATACGGACCCGCCCAGGCATCGGCTACATCCTGTCATGCGAGGAGGTCAGTGATGGGGATGGTCCCAACAGAGAATAACGGGGTGTTCTACGCGGAGGAGGTGGTGGCGATCAGCCCCCAGCAGGCGAGAGAATGGTTTCTGGCGCTCGGGCAACATCCAGAACGTTACCGTTTTGAGACCCACGAGGGCTTCTCATTCACAAAGGGATCCTTCGGTAAGGTCGGAGCTCGTTTCGACACTCGCGAGGCTTTTTGGGGGTTTCGCGTGAGGTTGCGCTTCGAACTGACAGAAGTGAGTGAGACAGCCTTTGTCTTCCGCCAGTACGCTCCGATACCAGGTATATGGGGCAAGTTCAGGATACTCCAAACGGAAGAGGGAGGAACCCGCATCAGGTTAACCATCGGAGGAGAAAACTGGCTGACTCGAGCCTTCCTCCGCCTACCAGGTGTGCGTACGGCCGTAAAACGCCAAATCGAAGGAGAAGTCGCGCACATCGCCCGCTCAATGGCCGAGTTATACACTCAAGGCGGTCACGCAAGCGGTGACCACTGAGAGAGCGATCAGCAAGAGATAAAGGACAGGGGATGAACGATGAATTGGCTTAAGAAACTCAAAACTGTTTTGTTCGGTTCCCCGGATCAAGAGATCAGGGATCCTGACGGCATCTACTTCTACGTTCGTTGTTCTCGCTGCGGAACACCCGTCCGGGTGCGTGCTGACAAACGTTACGATCTACAGCGCGACTATGAGACAGGTGGATACATCTTCCGCAAGGAGATCATGGACGGCGGCTGTTTCCAGTTAATACACGCTACAGTGCATTTCGACGCCGCGTATCGCCCCATTGAACAGGAAATCGAAGGAGGGGAATTCATCACCTGGGAGACCTTCCGATCCCTGACACATCAGAACCAGAATCAGCAGTCGTAGAGCTGGCAAGTCATAGCCCACTGGCACTCCCGCTGTTCAATGCCCGTTCTGCCGGAAGTATTGTGCGGCTTGTTGTGCCACCTTGCGAAGCTCGGTTCGCAGATCCGCCTCAATCTGTCGATCATAGATGACGATTAGCTTAGAGTCCGCCTTGATAATAGTGTTATAGCCCAGCGAGATATTCTCATCACGGGCGACGGCAACTATGTGAAGCCGATCCGCATGCAGATTACCCAGGCGACAACCAACCAACTCCGGATAATCGGAGGCACGGACTTCCGTCATTCCAAACCGCCCCTCGGGTGACAAAGCCACCAACTGGGCCACAGCGGGTTTCAGAAGGCGGAGAGTGACGAAAGCTGCGGCGACATGTGAGGTCTGCAACGGGGTCACGCCAAGGGAAGACACCAAGGGGATCAAACCTGGTTCGAATATCCTCGCATAGACTTTGGGGACCCCTTTGTGATATGCGTACAAGGCTGCCATCACATTGTCCTCGTCCCTCCGACCGCCAGCGATGAAGACCGCGCATGCGTCGAAGTCGAGCTCTCCCAACACTTCCACATTCGTGATCTCACCATCAATGGCGACGACGTTTCTCCTGAGACTGGCCTGCACGGCTTGTTCGCGGTCTGGCAGGATATAGTAAACACGTCCGCGCCACGCGCGATCAAGTGCGGAGATCAGGGCCCAGGAGAACGAGCTATACCCCGCGACAATGATGTCAGTCCGCGCCACTTCACCCTCCCCCTATTTTGGCTGTCCCCGTAAATTATAGAGCAGAGACAGAAAAGGCAGAATCTCCACACGCCCTAGGAGCATATGCAATATAAGTTGCGCCTTGAGTAAAACTGGCATATCGAAGTATCTAGCATCCGGAAGCACGTTTAGGCCGACATTGCCTTGCGCTGAGAACACCAGAAACAGAGATTCCAAAGGTGTATACCCAAACAAAGCAAAAATCAGACTCCCGACAACTCCCAAAGCGAGGTAAAGCGACACGTAGCCGAGCACGGTTACAGCGGCAGAGTCCGATAGAGTCAAGCCGCGTACCTTAAGGGGCAACACGGCACGTTCCGGATAGAGGGGACGCCGCACCTCCCGTGCCACAACCTGAGCCACCACGATCAGACGCCAGAGCTTCAGAGCACCGGTCGTTGAACCAAACGCTGCGCCGCTCACCATAAGCAGCAACAATGTAAACTGGACAGCTGCCGGCACATCACTCAAGGCTGGAATAGTGCCGGCGCCGCACGTGGTAACCGCAGTCACCACGTAGAATAGACTGTTCAGGGGACCCAATCCATGAAATCCTGCCAGTACAGCCTGAGCGGCGACAAGACCAGAGGCAACCACAATCAGCGCCAGGAGCAACCGCACCTCAGGGTCACGCCAGAACTTCGCCCATTGTCCAGCGATCAAATTCCGATGACTGGCAAAACTGATACCGCCTGCCAGCATCAACCCCATGGCTATAAGAGTCGGGACAGGGCCGTATATACCAACGCCCACAGAATTCGTGGAAAACCCACCTGTTGAGAGAGAGGTGATCGCGTGAGCCAGGGCAGTAAGGGGGGGCAGGCCAGCCGCCCAGAGCGCCACAAAACCCAAAAGGGTGTAGGCACAGTAAATGCGAACCACCGTACGCCCGATCACCCATAGATCTGTCGAGAAAGTTTCAGGCCGCCCTTCAGCCCGGAAGAGACTATAGGCGTCCTGGGCAGATGAAGTACGCAGCGAGAGCATGAACATGACGATCCCAAGGCCGCTGAACCATTGGATGACGATCCGAAACACACCAAGCGCCACCGGCAGTGTGGATGGGTCCCTTATCATGGTGAGTCCAGTATCGGTCCACGCTGAAAAGCTCTCATAGGCCGCATCGATCCAGCGCATACCGCCCGAGGCAACAAACGGAATAAGTGAGAGCAATGAGAGCGTGGGCCACGCCAATGCAAGCGCCAACACGGCGTGGCGGCTGGTCGCCTTACCCTCCACCTGCCTGCGCCTGACATACCGGCTTGCCAGAGCCACTGGCAACCCCAGCCCCAAGAATGAAACCGTCCCAGGCCCGTCGCCTGTCAGCAAGGCGAGTAATCCAGCCAACAGCATAAACACTCCAAACCCCTGCCCGATATCGGCCAGAAGCCGAACGATGGCCTGCCAGTCTCGCAACCGAAGTTGACTCACTCCCAATACCTCCTGTCACCAATGGCAGGATAGCATCTGCAGAAAGGCGCAACGTATGGGAACTGTCTCCCACACCTCAGGTAACAGCCTTAATCGCCACAACCCAAAAATTCGGCGGTTCTCGCTCAAACCAGACCCGTGCGCCATGTGATTCAAACAGAGCCACGATCTCCTCGAGACGCCAGAAATGGCTCCTCATAAGCGTTAATGTTTCAGCAAAGGCCACTAACTTCACCTGCCAGAGACTGATGTCAGGCTCCTCAATGATCAAGCGCCCGCCAGGCGCAAGGACGCGTAGCATTTCAGCCGCGGCCTGTCGGCGATCTTGAAAGTGGTGAAAACTATCCACGGCAACCACCTTCGTAAATGTCTCATTGCGAAAGGGCAATCTCTCCGAGACACCTTGGCAAAGCAGAGCTCCCAGTTTTGTCTTCGCCTGTCTCAACATCCCGAAGGAAGCATCGAGCACTACAACAGCATGCGTGGCCGGGACAAATCGTCCACTGACCCGGCCCGTGCCGCCACCAACTTCCAGCAGAACATCATGGGAATCAAGGTCTGCCAGGCGCCGCAGGCGGGTCAGATCAGCAGGACGGATGATACGTTCATAGACAGGAGCCAGGAACTCAAAATGATCTAACCTTCCAAGACTTTTTCGACCCACCGTTTTATCCCCCCCAGACGACAAATACTATCGCACTTTACGGAGCTTGCCTTAGTAGCAACCCGAGCCGTGTCGCGAAATTTGCCATAGATCACGGGACACATACAATAATATACAGTCTACACAAAGTTGAGGCGTTGACGATCATGGAACTGCGCGGGATCCTAAGGATGGTTCGCCAATGGTGGTGGCTGGGTTTAATCCCTGTGCTCGTGGTGGTGGCACTGCTCGCTTTCACGTATACCCCACCGCCTCAGACTTATCAGGTAGTCCTCCGATTCGCAACCGGAGGGACTCCTCCACCTACCCTCTCGCCAGATTACGATCGATATTACGCCTGGCTCAGCTCTGAATACATCGCGAATGGCCTCGCCGACCTGGCCACCACCAGTGCTTTTGCCTCCGCCGTCGCCACACGGCTGACGTCGGAAGGGCTGAACATAACAGCGGATGCGCTTCAAGCCGCAATTGCAACCGACAATGCCCAGTCAATGCTGGTGGTTTACATCACCTGGCCCGATGCTGACCAGGCGGTTCGAATAGCGAGAACCGTTGGCGACACACTGCTCGAACTTGGCCCAACCTACTATCCCCAAATGATGGGGATCGGCAACGTGGCAAGATGGGCTGACCAAATTACCGCTAACCCGCTTGCCCCCTCATTGCGGAATCGTTTGCTTGCCCCCGCTGTCAGGCTGGGTCTCGCGATCGCTGTTGGCGCTGCCCTGATCCTGACAGCCCATTACTTCGACGCATACGTCCGCGACCCTCAGGCTTTGACTCGACAGGGACTACCTGTCCTGGGGATTATCCCCCAGCACCGCCCACGGATATCACTCCACCAGAGATAGCCCCCAAGCAAAAAAGCGGAACCTCCAGTGGTTCCGCTTTGCGCTGCGCAGACGATCTGGTCGAAACTGTTAGTCAAGTCCCAGCAATCGATCAATCTTCGCCCGATTAAACCCCACAACTGGACGTCCATTGATCGTAATCACCGGCACCCCTTGTTGACCACTGATGCGCACCATATCGCGAGCAGCTCGCGAATCCCGGGATACGTCCACATCGGTAAAACGGATACCACGTTGCCTCAGATAACGCTTCGCACTGCGACAATGAGGACATGTAGGAGTGGAGAACACAATCACGCGTGGTTGGCGCCGCCGCTTCTTGCCCTGAGTTTCCATGATAGTCACCTCCAACGATATTTTCTCAGAGAACTTTCAAAAATTATAAAACAATGCACTCTCCTGTCAATTTGGGCAAGCAGCCCTTAAGGAGCACTATCACTACTGAAGAAGAGTCCTCCCCCCCCCTCACAGACCAACTCACGACAATCTATTTTGCATCACCTTCCCATCCAGTTGCGCACGCCATACCCCATGCTATAATTTTGGGCAGAGCGCCCTGGTTTACTACCCCTAGGACTTGTGGTCTCAGATAGGAGAGTGCCCAGATGAGGTGTCCGCTGTGTGGTTCCGACAACACGAAAGTAGTAGATACAAGGCACGATGCGCAAGGAAATGTGCGCAGGCGCCGTGAATGTGTGGATTGCGGGCAGCGCTTTAGCACCATCGAGCGTGCCATCCTGACAAATCCACTGGTGGTAAAGCGTGACGGACGCCGAGAGGAATTCAACCCAGAGAAGCTGATGTCTGGACTGCGAATCGCTTGTGCGCGCCGGCCAATCTCAGCAGAGGATCTGGACCGTGTCGTGGAACGCGTCGAGTACCTCATTCGTCAAACTGGTAAGATGGAAGTGTCCAGCCAGATGATTGGCGATATTGTAATCGAGGAGCTTCGCAGACTCGATGAAGTAGCCTATATCCGATATGCTATCGTGTACATGGGGCTCAAGGATCTCGAAGCTATTCGCGCTGAGATCGATCGGCTACGCGCCCAACGATGACAGATAAGACACATCGAAGTACCCCGCCCATGGCAGCGTGGGCGGGGTACACGTTCCCCGCGAGAATACATATTGTAGGAGGCAAAAGATGAACCTTGATGCGCTGTCGCTGTTGTCAGAAGAGGAACTAGAAGCTCAGTTCTCAGAGAATGCCCTCGAGGTCCTGAGACGCCGCTATCTGCGCAAGGACGCTGAAGGACAGCCGTCAGAAAGTATTGCCGAGATGTTCCGCCGCGTTGCGCGCCATGTGGCGGCAGCGGAGGAAACTTGGGAGGGTGATCCTGAAGAGGCGGAGGACCTATTCTATAAGCTCCTGACCCATCTACGGTTTATCCCCAACTCCCCTACTTTCACAGGAGCAGGTACCCCCCTGGGACAGTTGGCTGCATGCTTCGTCCTTCCCATTGAGGACGATATGGGACGCGAGCCGGGAGGGATATTTCAGACACTAAGAGACGCAGCACTCATCCAACAAACTGGCGGCGGCAACGGATTTAGCTTCTCCAGGCTCAGGCCTAAGAATAGTCTCGTGGTCTCCAGCATGGGACGAGCTACTGGGCCTGTAGGGTTCCTGCGCGTGTACGACAAAGCCTTTGGTGAAATAGCCCAAGGGGGCACGCGCCGGGGCGCCAATATGGCAGTGCTTAGAGTGGATCATCCCGATATTGAGGAATTTATCACCGCTAAGACGAGCGAGGAGGCCATTACCAACTTCAACATCTCGGTCGGTGTCCTCGACGACTTTATGAACGCCGTTGAAGAGGATGCTCAGTGGGATCTGCGGTTTCCCGACGTCACACATCCGGCCTATCGTGACTTCCGCGGCAACTTTGAGGCCGCTGTAGAAAAGGGTATCCCCCTGAAACACTACCGGACGGTGCGCGCTCGTGACCTCTTCGAACAGATCGTTTATCAAGCCTGGCGCAACGGGGAACCAGGCCTGCTGTTCCTTGACACTGCGCAGCGCGATCATCCTATTCCCTCCCTTGGACGTTATGAGAGTACCAACCCGTGCGGGGAGCAGTTCCTTATGCCCTATGAGAACTGCTGCTTGGGAGCGATTAACCTCGCAAAACATTTAGGCGTCGATGAAGACACACAACAGCCCCGCATCGAATGGGGGGAAATCGCTCGCACAGTCCACATCGCCGTGCGTTTCCTGGATGATGTGGTCACCGCAAACGCCTATGTCCCAGCAGTTCCCCAGCTCAAGGAAGCGGCTCACAGAGCCCGGAGAATCGGGTTGGGCATCCTTGCATTTGCTGACCTGCTTTACCACATGGGCGTCAGGTATGGTAGTCTGGAGGCACAGGAGCTAGCCACGCAGCTCATGGAGTTCATTCGCTACCATGCCATGCTGGCTAGTATCGAACTCGCCCGTACACGTGGTCCCTTCCCAGCCATCGAGGGGAGCGTGTACGACCCCAAAGCGCTAACGTGGCAACCACCGTCATGGCCGGACTGGCTCGGCGGCGGCCCGACTCACGACTGGGGTCGCCCCCCGGTAGATTGGACAGAAGTTCTCGCGGGAATCGCGGAGTATGGCATTCGTAATGCAGCCCAGTTGACCATCGCGCCAACCGGTACTATCGCTACCGTTGCTGGCGCCGAGGGCTACGGATGCGAACCCGTCTTCGCCCTGGCGTACACACGCTATGTCCATGAAGCAAACGAGGTTCTGCCCTTGCGCTATGTCAGTCCACGCTTCAAACAGGCACTGATTGACGCTGGCGTGGATGAGAGCACCCAGGCTGCTATCCTCGAACAAGTCAGTCTAACCGGAAGCTGCCAAGGGGTGCCGGATGTCCCCGAAGCACTCCGAAAGACTTACGTGGTCGCCTCGGACATTGCCGCCGAGGAACACATCCGTATGCAGGCTGCTTTCCAGGTCTTCGTCGATGCCAGCATCAGCAAGACCATCAACTTCCCTCCGACGACAACGCCTGACGACATCGCGGACGCCTTCAAATTGGCTTGGAAACTTGGTTGCAAGGGATTGACGGTTTACGTGGCGGGCTCCAGAGATAAAGAGGTACTTGAGACAAAGGAGACCCGTCAACGCAAGGAAGGACAGAACAAAGAATCGAATGAGAAAGGAGATATCGGCACCTCGCTGGCACCCTCACAGATGCAGCCCGGCCCACAACCAGCTATACACGTCAGACCAAGACCTCGCTCCTTGCACGGAATCACATATCAGTCGCAGACACCGCTAGGGACCGCCTACGTCACAATCAATATCAACGGCGACGATCAACCCTTTGAGGTCTTTCTGAACGTCGGAAAAGCAGGATCTGACACAGCGGCAGTTGCCGAAGCCATAGGCAGGCTGATCTCCCTTATCCTGAGACTGCCGTCACCTATGCCACCCCGCGAACGATTGGAGAAGGTCGTCCAACAACTCAGCGGCATTGGCGGCAGACGTTCTATGGGATTTGGCCATAGCCGCGTACTGAGTTTACCAGACGGCGTCGCGCATGTGCTCGATAGCTATCTGCGAGAGACTGAAGAGGATACAGAAACACTGACCTTCACCCCAAGCGAACCGGTGCCGTCGCAACCGAGTCTGGCGCTCTTTCAGGTAGGAGATCTGTGTCCTGCATGTGGTCAGGCAGCGTTGGTGAACGAAGAAGGCTGCCGCCGATGCTATGCCTGCGGACACAGCGAATGCTGACCATTCACCACGGTTTAACACATGCTCAACGGGCGCCATGATGGCGCCCGTTGAGCATCGGACATCTTGCTATGTAGAGCCTAAGCGACTTCCAGAATTCGGAACCGAATCTCCCCAACTGGAGCGCTTACCACGACTTGATCCCCCACCACGCGCCCAAGCAGAGCACGCCCCAGTGGGGATTCATGGGAGATCTTACCCTGAGACGGATCAGCCTCCGTCGGACCTACCAGATGATAGGTCTCGACCTCGTCACTGCCCACCTCGACGACTGTCACCTCACTACCCAACCTTACTCGGCCGTCGCCGCTGTGATCTTTTTCGATTAGCACAGCATGGCGCAACTTCTGTTGGATCTCACGGATACGGCCCTCCAGAAATGCCTGTTCCTCTTTCGCGGCCTGATAATCCGCGTTTTCTGAGAGATCGCCTTGTCGGATCGCAAAATGAAGGCGTTCCGCCAGCGCTGGTCTACGCACACTGACCAACTCCTCAAGCTCGCGCTCCAGTTTGGCCTTGCCTTCCGCCGTCAGATACACTGCTTCATCAGTCATTTAGCTTCCTCCCTAAACCGCCGGGATTCTACCACAAAAACGGCGATTAAGGAAGTATTGTATTGCTGTGACCGCAAAACTGACATCAACGTAAGGCGACAAGTGCGGGTAAGGCAGCAACCAAACAGAGCTTCAGGCCTGAATCACGAAGGGAGCATGGGGCAGCGTGGAAAGTCTCATCCCCCCCTGCGAGGTGACAACAACGTCATCTTCTATGCGGATGCCACCAACACCAGGCAGATAGATCCCGGGCTCAATGGTAAAGGTCATCCCAGGTTGTAAGACCTGACGATTGCCCGCGACGATGTTGGGAGACTCGTGCGCTTCCAATCCCAATCCATGGCCCGTGCGGTGCGGGAAGTAGTCGCCGTAATGGTAGTTCCCGATCACGGACCGCGCAGCCTCATCCACGGCCTCCGCGAGGTTACCTGGGGCCACAACTCGATAGGCGGCTTCATTAGCTGCAACCACAACCTCGTGGGCTCTGGCGAGCGGTCCGCCAGGCTCTCCCACGACAAGCATACGCGTCAAATCTGACACATATCCGTCCACCGTGACGCCCCAATCTACCACCACCCAATCTCCCTCCCGGAAAGGGCGATCCCCCGGCACCGCATGAGGAAGGGCACCGTTCGGACCCGAGGCAACAATGGGATCAAAAGCCAAGCCATCAGCCCCTCCAGTCAGCAACAGGGCCACGAGTTGCCCAGCAGCCTCACGCTCTGTAATCCCTACCCGTAACTGAGTCACCCACTGTGAGAATGCCGACTCAGCCACTCGCACAGCGCGTTTCATAGCGTTCAGCTCAGCTACACTCTTGATGCTTCGCAACTCAGCATACAGGTCATCTACTGGAACCAATTCAACGCCGGGTGCGTATCGCATTAAAGCCCTTGCTTCCAGCAATCGCATACGTAGTGCTTCTACGCCGAGTCTTGTGTCGGCCAACTCGAGATGAACACAAGCCTCGTGGAAAGCCAAAGCATAGCCCTCTTCGTCACTGTAACCAAACGTCTGCAACCCAATCGCTTGCATCCTGGCTGCTTCGAATTCGGGTACTACCGCACAAGGCTCTGCATCGATCGGAAGGAAAACCACAATGGGGCGCTCACTGATCATAAAAGACAGGCCCATCAAATACCGAAGATTTGGCCCCGGCATAAGAGCCAAACCATCAAGCCCCATCATCTCGGCGCGCTCCAAAGCCTGTGCCGCTCTCTCGCTTTCCATACGACGCCTCCCGACAACCATGGTAGAATGGTACAGTCAAACCGGTAATAGGGAGAGTAAACCGTGATCGTCCGCTTGCCAATAGGCCTCTTAGGATCCAACTGCTATATCATTTTCCCTGAAGATCACGGAGAGGCCGCCATGGTCGATCCTGGAATGACAGAAAAAGCCCTTGCCGACCGTGTACTTCAGGAACACGACCTCCGGCTACGGTACGTACTCAACACCCACGGCCACTTCGACCATGCTGCAGGGAATGGGCTCTTCGCGACGGCCTCTGTCATTCTGGGCATCCACGTCTCGGACCGGCCTCTTCTGATGAGTGGCGGTGGAGCACCGAGCTTTGGACTTCAGATCCCGAGTTCTCCAACACCCACTCTCAATCTGAAAGAGGACACCACTTTGACCCTGATGGCCCCCAGTGGCGCCACGTGCCGCATCTCCGTTATCGAAACACCGGGACACACGCCCGGTAGCATCTGCCTCTACATTGCCCCTGATGCCGCCCTGATCACAGGCGACACCCTGTTCGCAGGCACCGTTGGGCGCACTGACTTACCCGGCGGAGACCCTCGCGCGCTGAGCTCGAGCCTCCACAAATTGCTCGGTTTTGCTCCCAATACTCGGATTCTGCCTGGGCACGGAGAGACAACGGTATTACAGCGAGAACTACGCGTCAATCCCTGGCTACGCCGACTCTCTCTCACTCGGCGATCAGGCGCAAGACGCCCAACAAACTGAGACCAAGTCTCACAGCTATCGAAGGAGAAGGTGCTGGCAAATGTTCCTCGCCCTCCTCATCCACAGCCACATAAGAGTTATAGTAGATCAACCCACCCACTATACCCACGAGAGCCCCTAGAAACCCTCCAATCGCCATCGCTCGAGTCTTTGCCTGATTCATCTCCGGCTTCTCCTCCCAGATGTGAGAATGCGTGTGGTCATCGATGCAATCCAGGCCACGGAGGCATGGAGCGCGATCAACGGAGAGACCGCCTTATTCGCCACATCGTCAACAACCTCATACACATGAAATACGGACTGCTGAGCGCGCAAGAGGAACCGACGCACCGCCGGAATAAGGCGGAACATGCCATAAGCAAGCGCCACAATGAACGCCAAAGGCACCAGCGCTGCAGCCAACGCCTGCAAAGCCAAAAATACCAACGCGATATCCCGCGCGACTCCCATCCCCAAACACCTCCTCCGTGCAACCATAAAAGAGTATACACGTCTCTTCCTGTGGGGCAAAGAGAATCTCATTTCCTTTATGAAAAAAGTACGGTACCATAGCCGCCGTGAGTGACAAGCATGTAAGACAGAGGATCTGGTGGGCGACCACAGTACTGTTACTCCTGATCGTCGTGACTCTCCGCACAGCCAGCCTTGAGCGTGTACCACCGGGCCTTACACACGACGAAGCCAGTAACGCACATGATGCGATGGGCATCCTCCATGGTGTGCATCGGATCTATTTCCCGATCGGTTATGGCCACGAACCTCTTTACAACTACAGCCTCGCGATCACAACTGCCGCGTTAGGCCAAAGTATCTTTACCTTGCGGTTGACCACAGTCGGATGGGCGCTGGTACAGTGCATTATGACAACTGCCCTGGCACAACGATGGTGGGGACGACGCGCCACGCACGTAGTGCTGACAGTATACGCTCTCAGCTTTTGGGCGCAGATGATGGCACGGGTAGGCCTCCGCGCCCCCACGCTGCCCGCCTTACTTGCGATTGCCGCATGGGCTTATGATCATGCGTCGGCCACCATGGACCGACATAAAGCCAGGAAATGGTACAGCGTCACCGGGGTGGCGCTTGGTCTCAGCATCTACACATACATGGCCAGCCGCGGCATGCCACTTCTCTTCATCGGCTATCTGCTGAGCACAAAGTTCCTGGACCCACGGAGGTTTCGAAAGATACAGACAGGGACTCAATGGGCTCTCTTTCTGACACTTCTCATCGCGACACCATTGTTTCTCTACCTCCTGCGTCATCCCGGTGTTGAGCAGCGGGTCTCCCAGCTTGGCGGCGCGTTTCAGGCGCTCCGCGAGGGCAATCCCGGCCCACTCGCACGAAATATCACATCAAGTCTCCCGATGCTGTTATGGCGAGGGGACTCTTTCTGGCTGTACAACATCGCCGGGCGCGCCGGGCTCGAGCCACTGCTTGCAGGCACCTTCCTTGTAGGTGTGACGAGAGCAGCTCTGCACTTGCGCGACTACCGTCATCGCTTTCTTCTATGGTGGCTCGCAGCGGGTGTCGCCCCAGCGCTGCTCGCACCACCTGCTTACAATTTGCTGCATGCCATTGCTGCGATGCCCGCCGTATTCCTGCTCACCAGCAGTGGCGCGCTGACAGTCGTTCAGTGGGCCGCGCGGTTCTCTGCCCGGAGCCAGACAGCTCTAGCGCTTTTGGCCGTACTTGCTGCGGTGAGTGGTGGGGCCGAAAGCGCCGACGCATACTTTGTCAGATGGGCAGAGCAACGGGATGTGCGCGTAGCCTACCATCACCATGTCGTAATGATCAGCCGTTGGCTAGAGACTAATGGGGACCCTGAACTACCAACAGTACTTACGACGCTGTATCCAGGCGAATTCCATGACCCTTACATCGTCGAAGTTGCCCTGCAGCGTGAAGACCTCAATCTCCATTGGGCCGACGGACAGTGGGCACTCTTTGTCCCGCGCGGGACGGCCCGGCTCATTGTCGAGACCCAGACACAGCCACCGCCTGCCTTATGGACCCTGGTCGCACCCGATATCAAGCGGGAAGCCACCTTGCGCCTCCGGCCAGACGACATCCCCACTACCGTAAGCATCTACCAGTGGTTGGCTAGTCGCTCATGGGAGCGTTGGGAAAGTAACGTCCGGCACGATTTGTCACTGGCGCCAGGGGATCCTCCTCCACAAGAGATAGAGACAAGACTAGCCTCGCCCGTCGTCTTTGCTGGCGGCCTCACTTTAGATGGTTATACGATCGACTGCGAGAAGACTGATGATAATTCCCGTACGCTACGTCTCCTGACCGGTTGGGATATCCAGACCCTCTCTCAAGACGAACTCGTCATCTTCGTCCATGTGCTAGATACAGACGGGAACCTAATCACCCAGGATGACCGATTGGCTGCACCAGCTTGGCAGTGGAAAGATAGCGATAGATTTCTCCATCTCCACCAGCTCAGGATCCCGGCAGATGCTCCTGATCACCTTTGGTTGGCAGTCGGCGTCTACCGACGAGCGGATGTCACTCGCCTCGAGATCACAACTCCAGCGATGCTGGAGCAAGGCAAGCCGCCCGCCACCCGCGTGCTCATTCCTCTTGAGGAGCCTGCACCATGACCAGACTCGGCCAATGGGAGAGGAAGGCCGTCGTCGGAGTGCTCCTTCTGGCGTGGGGCTTGCGGTGGGTCCTACTCACGGAAGTCCCCCCTGGTTGGCGTGACGATGATCTGATAGAACTCTACACATTCTCGGCCCACATCATCACACATGGCCCGGTCCTTTATTTCACCGGGGCTTCCGGGCATGAACCACTCTATCACACACTTCGAGCGCTAATCATCGCAGGTGCTGGGATCAACGTAGCCTCAGCCCGCTTTCTCAGCGCTGCGGCGGGCACATTGAGCGTGCTCCTTACCTGGGCATTGGGGCGTCGTATCTTGGGACGTTGGGAAGCCCTGCTTGCCAGTGTGCTCATGGCAACCAGCTTCTGGAACCTGATGTACAGCAGAGTGGCCATTCGCCACATCGGGACACTGCCGTGGGCCCTGCTCGCTTTCTATTGGATGTGGCGCCTGATCTGGGACGAAACCCCATCACAATGGGGCTGGGCCGGCATGAGCGCGGGAATCGCGGGCTCCATACTTACATACTATGCCGGCCGCCTTGTACCTCTGATACTCACTGTGGCGTGGATAGTCTTCGGTCGCCCACGCAGACGTCTAAGTCATTTAGCGCTAGGCCTGGGGGTCGGATTACTTCTCACGGCCCCTATGTTCTGGGTGATCTTTCATCAACCCGGTGCTGACGCACGAGTCAACGAACTTGCGGTACCCTTGAAAGCACTCCAGCAACATGACCCCATCCCCCTCCTCCAGACCGCATGGCGAACCCTGGGTATGGCCCACGCGCATGGGGATCCCGAGTGGTTGTACAACGTCAGCGAGCGCCCCGTTTTCGCCACAGCAGGCGCCATAGCCTTCTATTTGAGCATAAGCTGGCTCCTGCTGAAATCGAGAAGCTGGTCCGCTGCTAGGTTGTTGCTGGTGTGGCTTGGCATTGGCATCGCACCTGCGTTGATCAGCCTTCCCCCTTCAAGCTATGGGCACACTATCCTCGCTCAGCCCGCCGCATTGCTTGTATTGGCAGCCCCTGCGGCCTCCATCGCCCCACTTGGCCGGTTGCTCCGCATCGGGGAGCGAGGCATCATCGTGATCAGTAGCCTCCTTCTTGTCGCAGCAACAGTGCCCCGCGACCTCTACGACTACTTCATCACATGGCCGACAGAGCCAATGGTACGCTTCCTATACCGTGCCGACTATCGACATCTGGCCACATTTCTGCGGCGCGAGCCGCCAGAGACAGGGATAGTGGTAGGCAGCTTTTTGTACGGCCCTTGGGACAAAATCGCCTGGCGCACGGATTGCCGTTGTCCCAGCGTCGAACCACGATGGGTCAACCCCCAGCGTGCCCTGGTTTTCCTCTCCACTGGGACAACGCACGTCGTGCTCCAAGATGAAGGAACGCCTCACCCCTGGCTGCAGACCTTGCTTGACACAGCTCAACAGGCATCAGCCCCGGTGGGTATGCGGGGATACAACGTAGACTTCCCTGAACCGCCAAAGAACGCCATCACAAGGACCCTCACGGGCGTCCCTCTGAAGGCGCAGCCCTTTGCTGAGGCTCTGACACTTGACGTGGTTAGCTGGGTGCCCTCAGGGGCCACTCAGACCCAGTGCACTTTGCTCACGTGGTGGTCAGTCAACGGCCCGTTGCCACTGCCGGAGGAGACACTCGTACCGAACCCTCCCCCGCCAGGGACCTACAGTGGCCCGCGCCTGAAAGTCTATACCCACCTCTGGGATGGCGACACCATGGTATCTATCGACGACGGTCTATGGGTCGACCCTTACAGCCTCCATCTCGGGGACCGGATCCTCCAGATACACCAACTGAACGTCCCCACCCCGGCGGAGAGCTACAGATTAGAGATAGGGCTTTACGACCCCATGACCGGTGAACGGTGGAGGACACCCCAGGGGCGCGACAGTCTTGAGATACGCCTACCTTCCTGCCAGCCCAAGACGAGTCCATAGGGGAGGGCCAAGCACGCAAAGCCCCACCACAACTGAAGTGATAGCCATGACCAACACTGCCCCCGCCATCATATCTTTGGCGCGCTTGGCCAGTGGATGATATTCCGGGCTGACTAGATCGACCAGTGTCTCGGCTGCTGTGTTGAGGAGTTCAGCAACCAAGACGCTTCCTATAGTCAGGGTCAGAGAAGCCCAGGCCTGCAAGCTCAGACGCAGCCAGAGGCCCACGGCAACAACCGCAACAGCGGCCAAGACATGGAGTCGGAAGTTTCGCTCTACCCGCGCCACATGTACGATACCCTCTAGGGCGCATCTGAAGCTGGCCAAAAGCGTGTGTTCACTGCAGTCCATAGCACTTTGTCTACGCCCGCATTTCATGTTGGGAGTACGATATCAATACCCAGTGATTGTAGAATCTCACTCTGGATCGCCCACATTTGATCCTTCTGCTGCTTCGTCTCATGGTCGTAGCCCAGCAAATGAAGAACCCCGTGGACGGTCAACACACTCAGCTCATCTTCAATCGAGCCACCGACAGCCTCCGCCTGAACGCGTGCCCGATCCAAGGAGATTACCACATCACCCAGGTAATACGGAAATCCACTCGGGCCACCGGCAAACGGCCCGCGAGTGTCGTCCGGGAAAGCCAGCACATCTGTGGGCTCTGGAACCCCGCGAAAGCGCCGGTTCAAATCTTCAAGAGCAGTATCGTCAGAGATCACCACCACCACCTCACACCGATCGTCAAAGACGTGACGGGCAAGCGTCGCCTCCACAGCTCTGACAATCGGCTCCGTATCCACCGGGCCGACCTGCTCCTCCACCTGAACCTCAATCACATGCTCCATCATCCTCTCCTTGTGGAGTTATGTTTCTTGGACACCGCCGGGCTCGAGAGAAACCATAGGTTCTTCAATCGCAACACGATCGTCAGAAGCAGATAGCACCTCCTCGCTCCCTTCGTCAGCGGGAGGCAAACCAGGCACTTCACGCTGGACTGCGCCGCGCTGCGGATAAGGTATCCGCGGATGATATGCAGCCCGAAGCAACTCAATGTACGTATCCCGCACCACTCGTAGTTCTCTCAGAGTGATTGGACACTCATCCATTTGGCCATCTCGCATACGCGCCTCAAAGATTTCGTCCACAAGCGCAGCTAACTCCTCCGGCGTCTCTGGGCGCCGCGCTCGTGCTGCAGCTTCACAGCCATCAGCCAACATCACCAATAGAGTCTCTCTACTCTGCGGCTTGGGGCCAGGGTAACGGAACTGCGACTCATCCACCAGATCGGGCTCGCCACCAGCCGCCTCTACGGCCTTCCGGTATAGGAAACTCACCCTCATCGTGCCATGATGCTCGGAGATGAAGGCCTTTATCTTTCCCGGCAATCGGTACTTCTGAGCGAGCCTCAGCCCCTCGCGCACATGTCCGGCCAGGATATCCACGCTGGTGTAGGGATCCAGCCGCTCGTGGGGATTACTCAAACCCTGCTGATTCTCAGCAAAGAAATACGGACGTGAGAGCTTCCCAATGTCATGATAGTAGGCTCCCACACGAGTCAATAACGCGTTGGCGCCAATGCGCTCCGCTGCCTGCTCCGCCAAGCTAGCCACCATCATCACATGATGGAAGGTGGCAGGCGCCTCCCGCAGCAATCGCTGCAAAAGGGGATGGTTGGGGCGGCTAAGCTCAGTCAGACGAAACGTCGTCGCCAGATCAAACAGGGGCGCCAACACAAACAGCATCGCGATCGTCAAGCCGCCCGACAGCAGTCCACCCAACACCGTCGTTCCAACCTTTAGCGTCAAACCAACAGGCTCTAGAACCAACTCGTCGATGGCAAAGACAACGACCACCACGCTTTGAATCAACCCCGCCAATAAACCTGACCGAAACAGCGTGCCAGTCTGTTCGTAGCGAGGCAATGTCAACATGGCGACAACCCCACCAAGCGAGAGCATAGCGGCCATCCCCAAGGAGCGCGAGGCCACCCATCCACCAATCGCACCAACGAAGACGGTGCCCCCCGCAGCAGGCACCCGCCCCAAAGTCGTGACCAACAACAGGGCCACTGCTCCGGCGGGGAAGAGATAAGGCACTAACTCGCCGGATCGCAACAGAGCCCACGCCATGCCCTCGAAGAACGTCAGAATCAGTATCAGCAGGGCCTCCTTGGAACCTTCTGCGAGGACAGAGGCTGCCATGCGCTTAATGAAAAGGCGAAATGTCCCCACCAAAAGCAAGCCAAAGACGAGAGCGCTAACCTGGTTTTCCTCATCCCGGGCAGTGGCGGTCAAGCCGAACTGTTCCAAAGCCTCCAGATCAAGGGCAGACACCACCTCCCCCTCACGCACAATGACTTCACCGGCGCGAAGGGTGCGCACGACCGGTCCCACACTTTCACGGGCAGCCTGCCGGGCATCCTCGGTCGCCTCTTCGTCATAGAATATGTTGGGCCGTACGAATGCGCTGACGAGAGTCTCCACGGCGGCAGCTTCATCCTGGGCCAGTTCCAGCGAGACCATGGACGGGATGCGCCGCCGCAACAAGGACAGATCCGCCTGACGAATCTCTTCCTGGCGCATGACTTTGTCCAGGAGATCGAGGAACTCTAGCTGCACCCTACTCCAACTGGAATCCGGTAAGGTCAACAGGACATCGATCACGCCTGGCGGTAAATTGGAAAGCTCGGGCACAGCACGCACCCAGGTGCGTTTCTCTTCAAGCGAAGCGTACGGGTCATCGCGTAGCGCCCGCAGATAGACAAGCACCTCACGAGCTCGGCGATATTGCTCACGTGCGATGTTGGAATCTGGCGCCGTATACACAGGTTCAACCTGACGGGCTGCCTCGCCCTGAGCCTGGGCACTCAGGATCTCACTGATGTACGTAATGTCACGAGGAGCACGGATGTTCTGGGGTGCTACATCTCCAGCAGTGAGATCATACCCTCCCCTCACAGAAAAGGTGAGGACGGCGACGGTCACCATAGCTAGCCATGTCCACAACAACACATGCCGCAGCCAGGTCCATGAACGGCGCCGATGATCTCTCATCTGTCGAGCACGTTTTTGCTTCACCATGAACTCATCTCAAAACACAAAGGGACTCCCCGTGGGAGCCCCTTGTCTCATAACTCGAGTACTCGCAAGACACCAGGCTTCAAGCGGAGAGTAACTCTCGTGCGATCTTGCTCACCAAGCGACCATCAGCCCGACCTCTTACACGTGGCATCACAACTCCCATTACTCTACCAAGATCTCGTGGTGAGTTAGCGCTCACTTCCTCAATCACGCTCTGAACGAGCGCGCGGATCTCGGTTTCGTCGAGCTGTGCGGGAAGATAAGCCTTCAAGATCTCCAGCTCCGGCAACTCTTCAGCGACCCGATCTTCACGACCAGCTTCCCGCATGATGGAAACAGCTTCTTCCCGCCGTTTCACCTCGCGACGAATCAGGTCGATGATATCAGCATCATCCAACCCACGCGTCGACTCGGCCTCGGCAAACTGGATGGCCATGATGACCATGCGAAGTGCTGCCTTACGCTGTTCGTCGCGCGAGCGCATGGCCTGATGGAGGTCTTGCTGTAATCGCTCTCTGAGTCCAGTCATCGACGATCTCAACACTCAATCAGAAAAAGCCCTCTCAGTAACGCCGTCGCAGATCCTTATAGGTCGTGCGGCGACTCTTGCGCAACTTGGCAGCGCGCTTCCGCTTCCGGACAATGCTCGGCTGTTCATAGTAACGCCGCTTACGGATCTCTGACAAGATCCTGTCCTGCTGCACAGCCTTTTTGAAGCGCCGTAGCAACGAATCAAACGACTCGTTGTCATTTGCAACCACATAAGTCACGTACCTCACCCCTTTCGCGCCCCCGGCTAGTTTGCCGGCTAGGAATGGAACTTCTAATCCCGGTGTCTCTCCGTGTACATTTGAGATTATAGCCGCCCCTAACATACTGTCAAGCGTTTCCAAATTGACAAACGTTGACCTCACTCCTCGGGGCACCAATCATACACATACATCAATGGGCGTCCGTCGCCGGCCATCAGTATCTCGAGGCGTCCATGAGGAAAACGGAACTTGATCGTGTCTAGCTCATCCAGGCGTTCTGGCACTACCGCAAAACGGGCAGCATGGCCGAGCCGTTTAGGGATCTGGGCTTTACCTACAACATCGCGTCCCGCGACCCCACGCAACATGAACCTCAAGGTACCAAACCGCCAATAGATGAACGGGGCACCCAGGAAGTAAATTCGAGTCTCGAAGGGACCCGCAAAACTAGAGGCGCAGGCTGGTGTCGGATGCATCAACACCCAACGAGCAAATTCCGTGGTGGCCTCTGCTGTAGGATTCCCATACAGGCGTCGGGCCGCGTACGGCTTGAAATAAGACCACACATTGCTAATGAACACAACAGCGAGAAGTCCAGTGACAGCCCAACGCCTTATATCCCCTTTGAGTCGCATCCATCGCACCAACGTCTGCAGACCGCAGGTCGCCAACATAGCAACGGCTGGTACGAGAAGCAGCCCCCGCTGACTGCTGGGAGGGTTCTCTGTGATCCCCCACGCCATTAGCGTTGTAGTTCCCCACCACAGCAGCAACAGACCACGCGAAGGCCAACGAAAACGCCGGAGGGCTTCCAATAATCCCAGAAACATCAACGCAGCCGACCAGCCATCGAGCAGTGGCCGCTCTGGCCGGTACCAGAAACTTGGATCAGCGGTGACATGAAAGGCGGTGAAGGCCCGCCAGAGTTGTTGGATCAGCAACACCGCAACCGGGCGGCCTGTCAAAGCCACTTCTCTGGTCAACCACCCAGAGGAGAAGATGTTCACCGCACGATAGCGCTCAACCAACGCTGAGGGATGACGTGTGTACCAAGCCAACAGAGGTGCCACGGTGACGCTCCAGCCCAAGACGAGGGCTCCAACGGCCTGCCGACGACGCATCAGCCATCCCGGCTCAACCCAGGAACGCCACAGAAGATACAGGCCCACAAGTCCTGTCACCCACCGCGCTCCGAAGTACCCATACCACCCCAGAGCCAGCACGATACCTGCCAGCCCCCATGAAGCCGCCCGTGCCTTTCTCCCGAGCTCCGTATCGCTGTGCCGCCGGAGAGCCCGCGCCTCCCGCTCGCCAAGCCATAAGAGCCAAAACACCAGGGAGCCAACAAGCGGATCAAACACCTGGTTCGAGGCCAGGCGACTGAAATGGATACTATAAGCGAAGCCCGTCACCAATATCGCGGCGATCCACCCAGCCTCCCGACCCAACATCAGTCGCGCTAGCAGAAAGGTGCTCAGTACCGTAGCTGTACCGGCCAGGGCCGATAGCGCTCGCCCACCAGCAATGCTGGCGCCAAATATCCTCATCCCATAGCCATAGATCAGAAACGACATCGTGGGCACAGAATACCAACCTGTGGCGAAAGGGTCGCCCAGGGGAGGCGAGACCAGGCTCAATGCCTCGGCGAGTTGCGTTCCTTCATCGCCGCCGAGGTTCGCCGGGATGCGCTCCAATGCAACACCTCGCAGGGCGCCAGCAACCATCAACAGCGCCACCAGCCCAAACAGCTCACTTCGCTGAAAATGGGGGCCAGCCTGTCTTGTACGCCAGAGTACAGCCCCCCAAGACACAGTCAGCAGGGCGACCGCCAGCAGCCAGCTCAAGAATGTAGCGGTGAAATCGTAGTCTTGGGGGCAACTCCATACAACACTGGCAGCGCCCAGCGACAAAACGATCGCCCCAAGACGGGGCCACCAACCACGCAGTAACTGTCGGAGAGCTGGAGGCTTGTGCTGCTTGTACTGATCGAGATGACGTCGGAGCCAACATAGAAAGAGAAGCAGGAAGGCCACGCCAAGCAACAGGGCACCGTCCCATCGATAGCGCCCTTCCGCTATCAGCCCGGTGCCAACCGCCATACATAAGTAAA
This sequence comes from uncultured Anaerolineales bacterium, assembly GCA_964530185.1. GTDB lineage: Bacteria > Chloroflexota > Anaerolineae > B4-G1 > SLSP01 > PWVB01. The sequence goes on along the minus strand of CAZHBB010000042.1, from coordinate 658 downwards.
TGCCAGCCGCAGCCCACCGCACCGTGCCTGAGCCCCCTAGCGGCATCTCTTCGTCAATCCATACAGAGCACGGCGATCTCACGGGCAGTTGAGCGCGTACGATGGCGCAAAAAACCCAACGGAATCGTGCCGCTGACTGCCACTACCAGTAGTGCATCCAGCAGGCCCAGGACATAGAGTATGGTGCTACTACCCGTCGTACTCTGTTCAAACCGCACTTGCTCCTTACCCAAAACGCGTGCGACCTCAGTGGAGGCCTGCCAGCCACCGAACACTGCATCCGCTATCGAGGTAGCCCCTGTAGCACTCAATCCTCCGATTGCCATCAGAACCTCACGGCCCCTGGTTAACAGCACACCCTCCGCCCCCACCTCCACAGCCAACTCGCGCATCAGCGCCTCAAGCTCCGATTGATGGATACGGAGCTGCCGGCGTGAGAGCCCGGCCACCTCTGGTGCGGCCGCTCCTCCCGTGTCCGAAGGATTTAGCAGATCCTCGTCTGACAGACTCGCGACCTCCCCTTCCATGTCCCCAGGCAATGATCTTAAGGCCCCTGCTCCTGAGGCGGCTGCGTCACCAAGTGGGGCAGCCATGGCAGCAGCGAGCCGTTCAGAAAGCTCAGGAACATAGAAAAGCTTGGGCAACGTCGCTTGCGGCA
>CAZHBB010000041.1:0-25288 GCA_964530185.1 uncultured Anaerolineales bacterium | reverse complement strand
CTTCGCGACGTGACGCGCCATCGTCTGCAACACACCATCCCTCAGACCCGGAAACTGCGGCCAGTAGGCTGCCAGCCCACTGCCGAAATAGCCGACCTTCGGTTTACGTCGTTTGGAACGTTCCATGCCCCATACCCTCCTATTCTATTTCTCGTGGTGCCCCCCCACTCAGTCCATCACATCCAAAGCCGTCGGATCAACCCCTACGGCCTCCTCAAAGGGCAGGAAATGCGCCAGGAGCGACCATCCCCAAAAGGGATCAAGCCCACAACCCGCCCCCGTCTCGGCATCATAATACTCGCAGTTACCACTGGACTTGACCAACGCGTGGGTAGCGTAGGCCACCACCGAGGCAAGCTGTCCATAACCGTACCGACGCAGGCCCTGATAGATCATATAGTTAGTCGGGATCCAGACTTTGGCCCGCCAATTGCACCCCAGATCAGAGGGGAGATGATCGCGGGAATACCAGCGCTCACTCTTAGCGAGAGCCGCTACCGGATAAGGCGTCCAAAACTCACGCGAGTTGAACAAATGTTCCACGATCAAGCGCTGGGCTTGCTCAGCGGTGGCAACGCCAGCCCACAGGGCCGCAAATGAGGCCACGGACTTAACGCGGATACGGGACTCGTTGGTCTGATTCAGTGCTGCCGCCCACCCCGCCTTGCGGCTTCGGAGAGGATCGCCTGCGCGGGCGTTGCCGTCATAGAAGAAGCCATCCTCCGCGTCCCAGAGCAGCGTGCGTACTCGCTCCGCCAATGCCTCGGCACGCCTGGCATAGGTCGTCGCGACCTCTTCCTGCCCATAACGGGCTGCTAGCCAGGAAAAGGCCTGCATCTCCCGCACGAGATAGCAGTTGAGGTCCACCCCCTCACTAAACCGATCCAGCCAGTAGCCCGCGCGCTCGTGCTGATTGTCCATCCCGGTGTGCGGCGCGCTCATCCACTCACTCAGGCCATCACCGGTGCTATCCATCTCTGTTAGCCAGTAGTCCAGGTAGCGTTGCAGCCGAGGGAAGTACTCCGGGTTGAGGATCCATTCCGTCTCACCGTATGCCCGAGCCACCAGGTACGCAATCTGAGACAGGAAAGGCTTGACGTGCTCCGGATCGTGGTAGGGATTGCTCGGCACCGAGCGCGAGATAAGTCCACTGGGTTGTTGGTGGTCCAGGAAGATGAGGACCCCGTTTTTGATGTAGATGCTAGGCCACCCCATATAGACCTGGACAATGGCCTCAAAGTACTGATCCCAGTCGTATAGCGTGCGGTATGCGTACCCTGTGAAATACGCGCGACCAGTATCATTATCGGTAAAGATGCCCTTTTGCATCAAGGAATCCTCGACTTGGAGCGACTGCCGAAGTCGAGTCAACATCGGGTGGGCAAACGCCTCCATGGCTAACTATGGCTTCCCCAGCCGCAGAAGTTCGTTGCAGATTGAGGGCGGTATGGGGACAGTGCTATGGTCAACGAAAACCTGTCCAGGACGCGCTTCCCGCAGCAGCACCTCATCCGCAAGTCGGATCGCATCCTTTCCCTCTACGCACGTCAACACTACATGGGATCGCGCCACAAGATCAGGGACATCCCGTGCCCGACGCCCACCAATTGCGGTCAACCGATCCAACGCCTCAGACCTCAGATCATAGCCCAACAGATCATAACCAGCCCGTAAGAGATTAGCTGCAATGCCACTTCCCATCTGACCAAGACCAATTAACCCCACTGTGCGACCTGCCAAATCCAGTACCACCTGTCAGAGCTCCTCATCAGCAGGGAGCGGCAACGTGACCGGCGCAGCAATTCGACCCGACCTGTATGCCGCAAGAAAGACCTCGAGATTGCGGCGGCCTTCCTCATCTGGGATCTCAAATGAACCGCCATTCAGAGCAGCCTCAGCGAAACGCTCGAAATAGGTGACGTAAGCACGTTCGTTCTCCTCCCGCGGGAAAGAGAAAACCGTCCATTCACCCTGGGTCACCCCTTCGATCTCAGCTTCGGTGTACACCAGGAGATCACCTTCATTGAAGGCAATCTGTCCCTTCGTCCCAAAGATGCGATTGCCGGCCACTCGGGTGCCACGGATGCCACTAGGGCGAGCCCCCACGGCGCACGAAGCCGCGAAGAAGACGCCCAGTGCGCCATTTGTGTAACGCAGGGTCATGGTGATGAAATCCTCGACCTCCACCGGAGTCCGATAGGTGTCGTATTCCGCATATACCCGCGTCACCTCCAACCCGGTGAGGTAGCGCATACGATCAATATCGTAGATGTAGTTCATGATCAGGACACCGCCACCGGCCTCAGCTTTGGACTTGCGCCAGGTCGTCTGTACGCGTCCCGTGTAGCCACCGGTCCAGTAACTCAACGGCTTGTTTGAGGCTCCCTCAACCTGCGTTGCCATCACCTCACCCAGAGCACCCTGCTCGATGAGTTCACGCGCCTTCCGCACCGCAGGCTGGTAACGCACACCCCCTTCCTTGGACGAACAGAGTACCCCGGCCTCACGACACGCCGTAATCAACGCGTCCGCATCTGCCAAGGTCGTTGCCATAGGCTTCTCAACGATCACGTGCTTACCAGCTCGCGCCGCCTTAATCCCCAACGGCGCGTGGAGATTGTGCGGCGTTGAGATGATCACTGCATCCACGCCCGGATGATGAAGCACTTCATCCAGCGAGGTAGTGCAGGGGATCCCATACCGCGCCTCGTATGAGGCGGCGATATCTGGTAAGGGATCCATACCTATCACCATTTCAACATTCGAAGCCATCTGCAGCAGACGCCCGGTGGACTTGTACGCGATCTCCCCCAGGCCGATCAGGCCAACCCCTAGCTTCTGGGACATTCACTCCCTCCCCTGAACGGCTCGAAGGAACTGCCGATACTTGGCAATATGATGTGCCAGTATGCTGTCAGGATCGCTGGGATTGATGATCTCGACCGAGATAAAGCCCTCAAAATTATCGGCGGCCAGCAGCTCAAACATACGTCGGTTGTCGGCGTCGGCCACATAAAGGCTATCGTCCAACGCGCTGAAGTGCACGTGTCCCACATGGCCACGAATATACCCGTAGGCCTCATCCACACTTTGCCCACGCCGCAGATGATGCTCAATGTGCCATAGTACCTGCAGGTGCCGGGCACTGGAGGTATCCAGGATACGCCTCGCCCATTGTCCCTTCATATTGGTGTGCGTCTCAACCAGCACGGTCACCCCATGCTGCCCCGCCCACTCATCGACCGAGGCATACGACTCCGCCGCCAGACTCAGGACCTGATCTCGCAGAACGAGATCCTCCTCCGGAAGCGGATCGCTGAACGTGCGAATGTATGGCGCGCCGATCAGAGCAGCCAGCGCAATATACCGCCGCAGGGTCTCACGTTGCGGCAAATGGTCTGCACGCTCAGGAGAATTGAACTTCACGCTCGTGGCCACGCAGCTCGCGGCAATACCATGATCTACCAGCATCTGGCGTACTTCCCTGAGCTGCGCCTCCGTGGCGTCCAACTCAACCCCGTGGCGATGCCCCCACTCCACCCGGAACTCGATCCCCTGATAACCGTACCTCTTAGCCGTCTCGATCAACTCAGATAGCGTCTGCACTGGGCAAACAGAGCTCATAAATCCAGGTCTCATCCAAAGCCTCCAGAAACCAAAACTGAGTCTACGTCCCCCGATAGCGGTAGTCGAACCGGCGTGGCGGAGCGCCATCCCCATTGAGGAAGAAGTCCTCGATTTTGCCAAGTCCACGAATATTGTCCACCCAGTGAAAATCAAATGCAAGTGATCCCTGCGCCAGTCCGATGACATGCCGTGGCACCGCCAGCATCATTTGATTGCCCGCGGCCCGGTAACGCGCCGTCCCAACCTCACGCCACGCCCAGCCACCGGTGTTAACCTTCACAGTAGTGCGCGCGGCATCCAGCACGCCCATGTTGATCACATAGTTGTATCCCTCCCATCCGGTCCGTTTGTCCTGGTCCGTGTTGAGGAACAACAACATCCAAAAGGGATCTGTATAAGGCGTAATCGGAGCTCGGGTCCGCGCATAGAAATAGACGTGATCCACGTCATAGGTAACCTTGAGCGCCACAAACTCATTGCGTCCGGTCGTGTTGATGTAGGGACCTGCGCAGCCCCATCCAGGCTCGTTACGGGGGAGCGTGTCGAAGAGATGATCACGATATTCTGGGGTCACCCCTTCCCACTGTGCGAATGGCCCTGCGAGATCGATGGTTTGTGGGCCAGACGCGGGTGGCAACGGGCGCACTCCCTTGTAGCGGCGGATGTTAGCGATCATCTGATAGTAATAGTTATCCGTGTGACCCCCACGCATTGGCTCAGCGTCCCGGCTGAACTCCTGATTGTACTGGTCAATGAAGTAGATATCCCCCACCTTCAGGGGCTTTCCAGCTCGACTCATCCTCGCGCCCGGGAAGAAACTCCAGCGGTCGCGCAATACATCCTGGTCCGTCGTGTCGCAGATCTGCCCCCCGGCGGTCCATTCGTTCCAGCCAGTGATGAAGATGAACTCCGGATCCACTTCCAATGCCCGTCGCCACTGCTCCTGAAAGTGCAGGCCCATATGTGTGTAAGGCGTCACATCATATTGATCCGTCTCCGGCTGGTGCCCGTTGTGATAGCTGCGGCCGATCCCCGACACCGGATGCTGGGCGATGGCGACGGGCACCTGCTCCGGCACATCCGGCTCGTCCCACCCAACACACTGCGGATAGTGCGCGACCCAAGGCCAGCGGTGGTAGCCCCCCTCCCCGTACCACGGCAACGAATCCCAGGCCCAACTCCAACGAATGGTGAAGAAGTCATGAATGTAGGATGGGAACACCACGTCATTCATGTCTCCCCGCACGTCAAACTGTCCAAACAACAGCAGTGGCTTCCCCTTCCAATAGAACCACAGATCGGCAAACCGCCCCTTGCTGTACAGATGCTCCCAAAGCTGATAGATCGACTTCTCGCTAGCCAGGAAGCAGACATCCGGCGTCCGTTCCCCTTCGCCGCGGACCTGGCGGAACACTTCGCACACTGCTTCATAGCACTCGGGAAACGTCTCATCGTTCGTCACGTCGAAGATCAACGTGTCCACACCAGCGTCTGCCAACATATAGGCATGCTTGCGGATGACCCATCGATCAGTGGTGCGGTAATAGCCATACTCCGGCTCGCCCCAATGGTGGGGGAAACCTGGCCAGAACTGCGGATGCTCAGGATTCTCGGCCAGCAGTCGGGTCACGTCGCGTGGTGGCTTAGGGCCTGTGTAATTGCGAGCAATAAAATAGAAGATACCAACGAAGCGCCCCTCCCGCGGCGGGCCACACTCCTCATAGCCAGGAAGTTCCCGACCCAGGGCATCCACTGCCACCCAAGTGTCGCTGAGCACATCATGTCTCGCCATCATCATCCCTTTCGGAGGAACGAGCCCCTCTCCTCGTCCCGATCAATCGTGATAGTTCAGAACCTCCATCAAATTGACTGCGATCACGTCAGGCATAATCACCATTCCGCCGTAATTACCAGTGACGCTGTTGTGCGTATCGGCAAAGCAGTCGTCGTATGCCCCGCGTTCGTAGTCCTCATAGGTCCAGGGTAAATTGTGCGGCAGCCAGTGCGCGTCCTCATGCGCCACCATCCATCGCAGACCAGCAACCGTGATCCCCTTATGGAAGGTATGCCAATCGAGCTCTGGATCAACCTCTGCCCAGTCAATCCCCAACTCGATAGACAACGCAAAGGTCTCTAGGACCTCCCACTGAACGTGATCACGCACCCAGTTGGCGAAGTACCAATCGCTGGAACTAAAGCACGGCTTAGTGTCGTACATCATGGGCAGATGCTTGGGCTGCCAGAGATGGGTGAAAGGTAACAAAGCCCGAATCCAGTGGATCGCCTTCTGTCGATAGCGTGCAACGGTGAATGCACGGTAGCCAAGCTCATAGGCGATGGCTGCGTGCCCCGCCGCCAGAAGGTTAGGCGCGTGCAAGGGCGTCTCCCAATAGTCCCCGCCCTCGGGTCGCTGCAGCGGAAGACAATAATCCAAGGCCCGCCGCGCAGCATCACGGAACGTCACCACCCCGGTCACCTCCGCGATCTGCAAGAGTTCCAATGCCGGGAGGATCGTAATATCGAGCGCAGTGTCTCCTGCCAGGCCCATCGGCTCCAGGAACTCACGGGCCACGACGAAATCGTCCTTGCGATAGTGCAAGCCATCTGGGTCAAAAGGGAATGACCCATCCTCGCGCTGATACGAACAGAGCTTTCGCCCCTGCTCCACAAGAACCTCTCGCTCGTCAGAGGCCAGCAAACTGCGCGGATGGCGGCGGTTGTCCGGCTGCTCCTGACACCACGCCACCTTCTTGCGCAGCGATGCAGCCAGAGGAGTGTCACCGTATTCCTCCAGGTAGCGGTGCGCAAAGCGGGGCACCACCGGGGCGATGGCGTCGCGCTGCGGCGTGCCAAAGCCGCGACCCGGATGCCATAGATGCGTCGTATAGGCCCGCACGATCCGGTCCAGCGCCTCATCAAGCGGCCAGCGCGGCTCAGGAGGCTCGGGCATGCCATGTCGCTTCACCCAATCGACGATGACGTCGAGGCTGCTGCCCTCTACCAGTAAGATCTCGGCATCGAACGCAATCCGCTGCTCCAGGTGCAGCTCAAGCGGTGGCTCGGCATAGACCTGGTTCTCGTGGGCCTCCACGTCCACATCCGGCACCATCAAACCTAGTAGGTGATTGTTCTGCCGATCGATGAAATTGGGCGAAGCGAAGACAGGTTGCGGGTATTGATACCGGTAGTTAAACCACCCCGTCGCCCGTTGCGTCGGCACCCACGCCAGCCCAATACCGGTGCCCTGGTGACTCACCGCCATCACCGGCGCACTGACCTTATTCGGATGGGGTACCCAGCGCATCGCCCAGGGATCTTTGAAATAGTCGGTGCCGCTTGACCACTCGTCCGCCACCAGCCAGTCGATCCCGGGGAAGATCGCGTCATCCTTAGCCACGCCGAAGCTATCCTGCCCCACCTTGAGCCAGGGGCCACGGATATAGCGGGCATAAACATTGCCTTGAGATCGGAAGCGCTGCGATATTCGTAGGATCGGCGCATCCGGCGCCAATGTGATCCGCACCTCACCCACGAGAATGTGCTGATCCAAGGGATAGTTCATCCAAGGCTCAAACGAGGTCCCTTTCAGCTTCTCGCGCACGATCAGGGATTTGACCTCGAGGATCAGCGACTCCCCCTCGGGGCCATGCTCATGCCGCACCGTCTCCGACTCCAACCGCATCGGGATCTCCTGATCCCGCAACATAATCTCACCCAGGTGCTCCAGCACTGCCACACAGCGCCCCTGCCCATCGAAGAACTCCCCCCACCCCCAACCCGTACGGCGTCGATGCAGTTCGAACCGCATATGAGCGTTCTCCAGCGTTACAGTCTCTCCGCCATAACTCGCACGCCGATACACAGGCATCACCTACCTCCTTGCATGGGTCCCTTCAGTCAACCGCCCGTACCGTGAACGGGACACTCACCACCACCGGGCGGGCCGACTCCGACGGCTCGTCCAACTGCTGCCGCGATAGAGGATAGCGGGTGCGGACCCCTTCAGCGGTGACAGTAAGTTGGTGTTGCCCCGATGTGATATACGCCGCCGCCACGGTGGCCCCCGTCGCTTCTGGCCCCACCCGGGCCAACGTTTGACCATCCAGTGCGACAGTGAACCCCGTGGGAGGTACACCGAGGGAGGTCCAGGAAACTGCAAGCGGTCGCTTCTCGGGCAGGATGGCACCGCGCAACGGCTGTCCCACAGCCAGCAGCGTGCTATCGGCGGCCTCACCACGGTAGAGGTCCAGCAACGCCCGGGTCAGGTTCAGATAATAGTAGCCCCATCCACCGGCACCGCGGTAACCAGGCGCCGTGAGTGACACAGGTTCTAGATCATCGCTCAGCTCAACACTGTAGGTGTCGACATAGATCGCACGCTCGGGCCCGTACCCATGCCCCTCAGGCTGGCCGGTGAACTCATTAAACTGATGGAGCAGCACGACCCGCGGGCGATGTTGCAGCGCTACCCGGAAAGTCTCCAAGAAGGTCGTCCCTCCACGCCGACCATGGGCTTGTGGGCCAGTCCATCCCAGCGCGTTGAAAAACGCCGGCGTGACGGTCACGGCCTCTGCCCTGCCATCGCGGTACGTGACCGGCGGATGAAGCACCCCATCCATCCACGACCAATAGCCGAGCTCGTGGTGCCGCGTCGTCTGGTTTTGCGAGGACATCCAGCGCACGGTGAAATGACGAGCATCCACTGGTTCCTGACGCACGCGGAAAGCATCCAACGCGGCCGCGCTCATCCCCAGCGTTTGCGCGAAGAAGGGAATGCGAAGAGCAGCCTCCGCTCGTGCTTCTGGGCATGCGATCGCTGCCGTGTCCAGCACGACGACCAACGGCTTGCCGTCGAACATCTGCCACAGATCATGGAAGCGGGGATTGCGCACCAGAGTATGGTAGATCCAGTTTAACTCCTCATTCAAAGCCGTCATCGTCGCCGGAGGGCCATTGCTCAGTCCCGGCATCAACGCCACCTTGGGGACAGGGAGACCTTCATCTCGCATCTGGGCCAGCACCTCAAGCGCCAACTGCGTCGCGTGCACAATAGCATTCACGCCGTCACTGCGCTCATCCCAGTGCCGACACCCCCAAATGTGATTCGACCAGTCGGGAAGGAGGAAGTCCACCCCCAGCTCCATCATCCAGAGCATATGCTGGCGGATAACATCAGGATGAAATGAATCATAGCACCCCACTAACGGCACTGCCTGTGCTGTCCGCCAGCGTCCAATGCCGGTGGTGAACCATGGCTCCCATTGCATGCAAAAAAGCGTATCGCCCGACGGGCGGGGCGGGATATCCCGCCACATTACCTCAGCGTGCACCACGTTGCTGAGCACGCCCCCCGTCGGCACGCGCCGCCCCACCATCAAGAGGTCGGGATCTGCCAGCCCGAGCCAGGTGGCATCATCCGCTGGTAGCGCAAGGACCTGAATGTCCACCGGCCCTGGCACTGGCAACGGAAGGATCAACATGGCCTGGCCGGCAGCATCCGAGAAAGCATGTGCGCCCCAGCGACGGCCGTTGACGAAAGGTAACAGGATCAGGCCTCGCTCCGGCGGCGTGACTTGCACCCTCAACAGGAGCGAACGCCCCATCCCCACAGAGGCGGAAGTGCGAGGATGGGGCGAGTCGCCCGACATAGCGACGTCAAGACGCATCGCGGTTGGCTCCGTCACATCAGCGTGCCCCACAGGCCTGCAGACAGGCCTGCATATGCCCGCGAGACTCGGCAGCGATCACACAGCACTGCTCTAAACTGTAGCCCAGTCCCTTGGTGCCAATGATCTCCAGATCCAGAGGGCCAGTGTACCCATGCGCATGCAGCACACGAACATACCCCACCAAATCAATATCACCGCGTCCGCAAGCTTGCATCGCCGGCTCGCCAGGACTCGGTCCGCGTCCCTTGCAATCTCGAATGTGCACATGTTTTACACGGGAGATCACGGCGGCGATGGCCTCCACTGGATTCTCCCCTGCCCGGTGGATATGAGAAGGATCCATATCGATGCCAAAAGCCGGGGAAGTGATGAGCTCCATCGCCCGCAGCGTGGAAGGTGTGTCGTGGATTGCTGCTCCCACATGTGCCTTGACACAAAGCGTGACACCGTACCGTTCGGCCATCAGAGACAGATTACCCAGCGACTCGATAACCTGCTGAAAGCTCTCCTCATCATCAGCTTTGCCGCCGGGGCCACAGTTCACGATGGGAATACCCAGCGCAACGGCCGCCTGGAAAGCTGTCTCCATCCGCGCGGGATCCCGTGAGGGCTGCTCCATCGCCAGCAACTCCAAGCCATAGGTCTGCGAAAGCCGTTTGATCTCCGGCACAAGCTCCTCCCAGTGCTCCAACACCAGATGCTCGCTCATGCCGGGAATCGCCGAAAGCTCAATGCCATCATACCCCGCCATCGCTGTGAGCTTAAATGCCGTCTCCATATCGAATGCACCAAACAGAACTGAGTTTGCTCCAAGTTTCACCGTACGCCTCCTCACACGTCTTGCTTCCCAAAGAACAACGTCATGCCCTACTATCTCCGAGCGGGAACATTACCCGCCGACCCTCCCGCGCCGACTTATACGCTCCCAGGACCATCTCTACCGAGACCCGACCATCTTCGGCAGTAACAGGCGGGTCAGTGTCATCCTTCAGGCAATCGATAAACGCCCGGGGAACCGCTGAGATTCGCTCGCCATGGCTTTTGGGAATCGGAATACCCAGATCCTGCCATGATGGATGATCGCGTGTATACAGCTTCAGTGCGGTAGCGCCTGGAGGCGCCAGATGCGTAGAGACCGCATCATCGTAGTTCTGAATCAGTACACCCTGGTCACCGTAGATCTCAGTGGTATTCTCCCCAGCCAATGTCACCGAGGAGTTGATGAGCACAACCATCGCACCACTTGCATAGCGGTAGATCGCCACACCCGCGTCATCGGGTGCCACGTGCGTTACCGTGTTATCAATCTCGGCCATCACGCTCACCGGCCGTCCCATAATCCAGTGAATGAAATCCGTGGCGTGGGAAGCATCATCCATGAACATTCCCATGTTCTTGTCGGGTTCGATATGCCAATGCGTGGGCCCGTTGACGAACGCTTCGCTGAACAACACGGGGATGCAGTGACGGCGACGTAGCAGGCTTATCTGACCGAGCACGCCGCTCTCGACGATCTCCTTGATCTTAATGTTCGAGGGGTCATGGCGCATCTGATAAGCCATCATAAACTTCACGCCCGCTTTCTCTGCCGCTTCGGCCATACGGTCACAATCCTCCAACGTCAGCGCCATCGGCTTCTGACAAAGGATGTGTTTGCCCGCCTCGGCAGCTGCGATAGCCATCTCGGGATGACGACTTGTCTCGCATGTAACAATGACACCCTGAATATCCGGATCGTTAAGCACATCTTCCAGGTGTGGCGTGTACCGCATGCCATAGTCCGCCGCGGCCTTCTGTCCCCGAGCCTCATTATCATCCCAACACGATACCAGGCGGACGTCATCATATTCCAACATACGCCGACAGTAAGCCTGCGAATGCCCGTGCGCGAAGCTCAGGATTCCTATCCCAATTCGGGCCTTCATTCCTCACCTCACGTAGACGATCGACTTCGTCTCCAGCGACTCAATCGCTGCCTGGAGCACCTTCTGCGCCGCCAGCCCGTCTGCGCCTGACCCATCGATCTCCTCAGGTGGGGTCCCGGCCGTAACCTGCTCCAGGAACTTGTGGATCCGATTGCGGAAAGTGTCCTCGAAGTCTCGCATGCCACCGAACACGGGGTTCGTGTACTGCAACTTGACAAAGTCCCCTGCCGGGTAGAGCGTCACCTGACGCCACATATCCTCCAGCACAAATCGCCCTTTGGTCCCAGCGACTTCACAGCGCTCCATTGGGTGACCGCGCTCGATGTCATAGGAGCCGCTCAAGGACCCGACAACCCCGTTTTTGAACTGCATGTTGAACGTCGCCGTCGACCAGATCTTCCGCCCCGGAGCTTTGGTCGCAAAGCACTGCACGGCCTCAACATCACCGCAGAAGTACCGCATGATGTCGACGGTGTGGGGATGAAGCGATTTGATCATAAAGTACGGAGACGATTCGTTCGGATTCATGATCCACATACTCATATTAACGAAGAGCAAGTGGCCCAACCGCCCCTCGTTCTGCCACTGCTTGGCCAGATACGCCGCGGGGGTGAAACGATGATTCAGATCGATGCCATAGCACAACCCCTTCTCTCGAGCCTTTGCCACCATCTCCTCTGCCTTCGAGATCTCATTACAGATTGGTTTCTCCCCCAGAACGTGGCACCCAGCCTCAAAAGCCTGCAGCGTTGGCTCATAGTGGTCGCTGCCGTTCTCATAGCCAGCAGTGGCAATACTGCAGACATCCGGGGCCAGAGCATCCAGCATCTGCTGGGCATCGTAGAAAGCAGGCACACCAAAGCGCTCAGCGGCGGCGTCCGCCCGCTCCTTCTTAATATCGCAGACGCCCACCAACTCTGCCAGAGGATCCTCCTTGTAGATCTTGGCATGGCGGTTGCCAATGGGCCCCATTCCGATCACGCAGACTCTCAGCATTTCAAACCTCCTCAGATCCGAATACCGACGATCTACTAGCCACGCGATTTGGCGTCTCGGGACAGACAGACGGATGCACATCGACTGGCACCTCATAGCCGTACCGTGCCATTGCCGGTGCCAGGAAATCATAGTAGTTCACACCATCGTCCCGTTTCCAACGCCCTATCGCCTCACGCTTCACAGGAATCCTGGCGAGTTCGATGCCCAAAAACGCCTCCAGACGAGCCAATGTCTCCGCCTGGTGACAGACGAAATCCTCGAAACGCACTTGCAACCACTGCGCAGGCTTAGCCGTCGCCTGCACAAGGTCATCCTGATATTTCCAGGAAATTGCCCGCCGCCGACGCACATCATCCGTTGCTGGATAAGAAATCCCGAACGCCCGCAGATCATCCGTCAGATGGGCACCCAGGATACAATCGCGAGGATTCCGCACCCAGTAGATATATTTGGCCTCCGGGAACAGACGCACGATCCACGGAAAGACCAACGTGGTCTCTGGAAGCTTCCACCCCTTGTGCTCGGCCGTGGAGTCCAAAACTGACCGCAAATAGCGGTGGAGCAGGTCGGTGAACTCATCAGGGATCTCCATCTGCTGCACCATACTCCAATCCCAACTAAGTCCACCGTTCCATTTGACATATTGGGCAAACACGCGGCAGGCCCCGTACATATCCTCCGCCGGCACCAGATCACCGGACCGATTGAGGAGCTTACCCATGTACACCCCACTGGCATACAGCGTGTGCGAGATAGCCCGTGTTCCGCCATGCCCGCGCCCGATCACGATAATCAGTGACACTGTTTCTGCCCTCTCCGTCTATGAACAGCAGCTTAGGCCACGGCCCGAGGATCGCCGTGGACCGTGGGCAGGGAATGCGGACGAACCAGGATGCCGCCCTGCTCGTAAGACATCATCGCCGCCCATGTGTATTCCAACGCTGCCAGCGCATCGCGGCCCGACGCACGCAACTTATCCTTGGGCACCCCATTGGTCACATCCTCAAGGAAAGCGTGAATGCGCCGTGGAAACGTCTGGCCGAAGTCGGTGATCCCAGATTCCGTCACCGTTGGCGGCGGTGACGCACCAAGCTGTAGGTTCTCAGGGTTTGCTGCACCTTCAGTCCCTGGAGCGGGCCAAAACGTGATCTTTTCGATGCAGTTTTCAATGCAGAAAGTTCCTCGAGTCCCCGCGATCTCCACACTCCACCAGCCCCCCAGCCCAAAAGTCGCATCGCCACGCTGACTCAACAGGTACCCCACAGCTCCATTGGCGAAACGCATATGGATACTGTTGATCGAGAGCATCAAATCCCCCGCCTTTTTGCGAAAACTGGGGCGATCGAAGAAGGCCTGGATGTGCGTGACGTCACCGCAGAAATGCCGCATGATGCTGAAGGGATGCGAGAGGAAAGCTTTGACGTGAAAGTAAGGAAAACCGGCCGCACGTGGTGCGGTCGTCGGCTGATACGTTGCCTCTCCTCCTGGAAACCCCATCTTGTGCAAGCAATAGACGAGCTCACCGATTTGCCCACTATCCATATACTCACGCGCCTTCTCGGCCGGCGGCGTGAAGTAGTGGTTGAGATTACAGCCCAGGTAGAGATCCTCTTCGAATGCCTTGGCCACCATTTGGCGTGCCTCGTTGATATCGTTGGAGATAGGCTTCTCCACAAGCACATGCTTCCGCGCCTCAAGTGCCTCCATTACGGGCTCGAAGTGCCAACTACCATTTTCATAGCCACCAGTGCAGACGTCTACGATATCCAAATCCTCATTACGCAACATATCGCGCAGGCTGTAATAGGCCGGGACGCCGTATTTCTCGGCCGCCGCATCCGCGCGCTCCTCCACCACGTCACAGACAGCAACCAACTCCGCCAACGCGTCGTCCTGGTGTGCCTGCGCGTGGATGTTCCCAATACCCCGCAATCCGACAACTCCAACCCTGAGCGCCATAATCCATCACTCCTTGTCTAATTGATGACCAGATCCTGATATAGCCTAGTAGATCAGACTGAGCGAGGCAATTTCAATGCCTCTGGCTCTCACGCCTCGGTCGATTTAGATTCCTTCAAGGTTTCCTCGTCGGCTGCTCCTGTCGTCGCCTCCGATTCCGCTTCCGCTGTCGGCTCCTCGCCTTCCTTCCCCACCGGCTCCTCGGTGTCCTTCTGCCCGGCCTGGATCCTAGCCGCCTGCTTGGGGCTGCCAATGTAGAGCGTGTCATACGCCTGCTGAGACGTCTTGAATGCCCCTATGCCTTCATGCCCGTGCCAATCTCCCTGGTGGTAGATGGGATTGGGCAGCCCCGTCTCCTCTTCGCGCCGAGCGATCCACCGCTCCATCCGACCCCGAAGCAGATCAACAACCCCCACTTCGCTCTCAGCGAGGTTCTCGTTCTCGTCCGGGTCTTGCACCAGGTTATACAGCTCAACTGGTGGCTTAAAGTGGAAGTCAGGTTCTAATGCCACGATCAGCTTCCACTCCGGGGTGCGCCACCCATGCTTACGCATCCAGGTGCACTCCGTGATGTAGAACTCGCTGCGGTGCGTCACTTCCTCTCCCGTCATCATCGGGATTAGACTTTTGCCGTCAAACTCAATGTCCACCTCCAATCCCGCAAGCTCCAGGAGCGTGGGAACCAAATCGTACTCCTGGCCATAGCCAGCCACGCGCCTCCCCGCCGGCACCTTTCCGGGATAGCGAATGATCAGCGGTACATGCAGCGTGACATCGTAGAGGCCATGGTGGTCAAAGTAGCAATCATGGTCATAGAGTGTCTCCCCGTGATCAGCCGTCACCACCACGATCGTCTCATCAAGGATGCCATGCGTGGCTAGAGCGGTGAAGATCCGCTGAATAGCTGCGTCCATATAGGCAATCGCACCGTCATATTGCGCGATGATGTAGTCTTTGTCGGTGATTCCCTCCGGCATCCAGGAAGCGAAGTAATCGCGGAAGGGCTTGAAAGCCATGACCGGTTCCATAGATTTATTACGTGGGTCGCACTCGTTCCCGTGGTAGAAGATGCGATCAAAGGGACCTGGCGGCAGATAAGGGGAATGAGGATCCATATGGCGAAGGAAAAGCAGGAAGGGCTCACCTTGCGCCACTAGACGATCCAACTCTGGCAGCGTCACCTCATTCAACTTCTCGGCCTTGTGCGCGCGACCATCCTCCTGAATCCCCCACCCCTCATACTGAATATAGGTATCGAAACCCCGAGAGGCTGGGTTTCCCTTGAAACCCACACAGGTACTGGTGTAGCCAAAGTCGCGCAGGATCTCCGGCAAAGTCGCAATCTCCTCACGCATAGGGCCCTTGTGCCGTAGAGCCACAACCTGCGTGCTGAAGACATCCATCCCCGTCAGCATATTGGCATAACCACTTGTTGTAGGAATGTGAGGGCTGTAATAGCGCTCGAACAAAGTTCCCTCACGCGCAAAACGATCAATATGTGGTGTGGTCAGCCGGTTGTGACCATAGCAACTCATCCGATCGGCCCGCAGGGAATCGACGCCAATAAGCACAATATTCGGTGGTTTCCCTTTCTTCACACTCATACGTGTACCTCCTTAAACTAAAACGGTTTCAAAGGATAATTGGACAACATATGGTCTATGGATGAAACGAGGGTGAAACATGTGAAGGCGTGCCCGATACCATGATGAGCAAGAAGATAGAGCCCAGTGTGCCGATGGAACAAACCCAACCGACACCTGAACTCCCTGAACGACAGGTAGGGGAGGTCTCCAGCATTCGATATATGCGAGCGCCTTGATTGTTCTCAATACTCAGTTTAACATAAGATACAGACAATAGCATTAAGAGAAATGCCCAGTTCGTTTGCAAAATTGCCAAATCCACCACTATGGATACGATAGTTGTATGACCGCGCATCAAGTGCTAAATGACACGCTCCTCCCAGAGCCAGATCTGCCACTGAGCGTCAGACTCACGACACAGCCTGACCTCTTGCCACACATGCACACTTTTATTGAGCTTGTCATGGTGGTCGCCGGCAGCGGCACCCACATCTTCAAAACCGAGCGCTATCCCATTACCGTCGGCGATGTCTTTGTCATTCCCCCCTTTACCCTGCATGGTTATGCCGATACAGACGAATTGGTCATTTACAATATCCTGTTCAAGGAACAACTGCTCGCTCGCTTTCGCGCCGAGTTTGAACTGTTGCCGGGATTCCATGGCCTGCTCTACCTAGAACCCTACTACCGTTCAGTGCGGGGAGTCGCGGGGCGGCTAACCCTTACGCCGGAGGAGATCGTACAAGCGCAATCCTTGGTAGCCCATCTTGAACGTGAGCTCAAGGGCACGCACGAGGGCCGCCGTATTATGGTCGAGACCGTGTTTGTGGAACTACTGCTCTTCTACTGCCGCAGATTCTCCCAAGACCCTGGACCCGCCAGCCGAGTGATGCCCGTCGCCAAGGTCATCGGGTATATGAACGCACATTACACCGATCCCCTGACGCTAGACACCCTCGCCGCAGTTGCCGGGCTCTCGAAGCGCAGCCTAATCCGACATTTCAAGAACACCACTGGCACCCCTCCCATGCGCTACCTTCAGGCTGTGCGCATCGCTAAAGCGCGCACCTTGCTCTCCAACGAAGATACCACCATCACCGACGTGGCCATTCGCGTCGGATTCAACGATCCGGCCTATTTCGCCACACTCTTCAAACGGCACACCGGACTCTCCCCGTCGCACTACAGACACAGCAATCGCCCCCCGACATAAGCCATCGCGCCACAGAGTCAGAGTGCCTCTCAAACAAGATGCGCTTCCTCAGCCATAGCCCGAACATTCTCCGGAGGCACATTTGGGAGCAGTGCCTCGTGACTCGGCGAAACCACGTATTGAGGTCCAAACAGGGTCTTTAACCGCCGCACCTCAGCTCGGACCTCATCAGGAGTAGCTGACGGCAAGAGACGCTGCGTGTCGATGCCGCCGATGAACGTTAAGCTCCCGCGGTACTTACGAGCGAGGGTCTCAGCATCCATACCACGGGCCAGGGCCTGAAGAGGGTGTAGACCGTCCACGCCCGCGTCAATCAGCCAAGGAATCACCCGTTCAATCGCACCGCAAGAATGCACCACGACACGGTAGCCGTGCCCCTTCGCTTGCATCGTGAGTTTGATGAAATAGGGCAACACGAATCGCCGAAACAGCTTTGGACTGATAAGGAGGTCCTGCTGCGTGCCAAAGTCATTACCGAAGAAGAAGACATCGATGGCATCCCCCACCTCAGCGAAGAACTGCGCATTGGCCTCGAGATAGAAGTGCACTACGTGCTCCGTCACGGCTTCCACTACAGCAGGATGCGTGTACATCTTGATAAAATAGTTCTCCATACCGAAAAAGTCAGCGACCACGTGGAAGAACGGCGACCACAAACCTGAAAAGATGCACAGCCCGTGGGCCCGAGCCTGAGCGATCCTCGCACGAACGGGGGCGAAGTCAAGATAGGCAGGATCGGGCCACTCGAAAGCCTCGACTTCCTCCACAGAGGTGGCCTCGGCAAATACCCCTGGCTGATTCAGACTACGGCGTTCCTGACCACCGAGGACGTCAAACATCGGTCGGCCCTCTGGATGTTGCCAGCCCGCATCGGCCCAGATCCAGACGAAATCGTCACCCAGGCTCAACGAGAGTTCCGTGTCATCGGCTGCCCCAAAGAATGAGAGGTAGGCAGGCAACGTGTCTGGATGCGGGTTACCGTGCCAGAACCCACACCTATCAGCGCCACCCGCGAAAATGGCACGCATCCTCTCGCATCCACTCATGCGGCTATCTGACGGGCCTCGCATCTGCGGGTCAATAGTCGAATCAGCTTTCGCTTCTCGCATAGAGCTCTCTCACTGATATTGCCCATAGGCCTGCGCCGCCTGATACATCGCCACCACATTCTCGGTTGGGGAGTTGTCTTGCAGCGCGTGCGTTGGAGCCAACGCGTAACCGCCGCCGGGCATCATGACCTCCAATGTCTCTCGTACATTCCGCACGACCTCATCTACCGTACCGTAGGCAACCGGACCTGCCGTGGAGATACAGCCGTGAAACGCCAACCGATCGCCAAAGCGTCGCTTCAGATAGGTCGGGGCCATATCCTTAGCTTCAGGCTGAAGTGTGTCCACCACATCAATCCCAATCTCAATGAAGTCCTCAAAAGCCCAACTGCTCGACCCGCAGGAATGCATCACCACAGGGATCCCGAACTCAGCGCCTAGCGCGGCGAACTTCCGATGCCACGGCTTGAGATGCTTGCGGTACAGGGCCGGGCTGATCAAGGGTCCCCGCTGGGTCCCCAGATCATCACCCAGCCACAGAACGTCAATCGCCCCCCTGGCCGCCTCCAACGTCCGTCGCGTTACCTCCAGCAGAATGGTGCTCCGACGTTCAACATAACGCAGGAAGGCTGGCTCATCAGTAATCAAGTCCACCATCACTTGCTCCATCGTGCGCACCATACCGGTAGCGTTGATCACATCGGGCAGCCCGGCATGACCAGTCACAATGCAGTAATCGCGCCACCGCCGACACGCCACAACCACAGCCTCGTAGTCGAAATCATCGGGCGACGGCATAGGCCATGCCTCGACTTCCTCAAGCGTCGCATCCTTCAAAGGAAACACACAATAGTCCCAGTACCCCCCGCTCTCGTGTTCCACCCAACGGGTATGAATGCCCCAGCAGGGATCGACATGATAGCCGGGGGCCTCCGGATGCAACCTAGGCCCAACATAAGGAGGGTTTACCGAACGGAAGTCCACCCCCAGTGCCTGACGCAGTCCCTCGTCGTCATCAGCCGCCAGGCCAAAGTGAGCCTTCAAGCGTCGATCGATACCAGGATTGGCAAAGTAGTTGATAGGTACTCGATCGGGCTCCTGGTGCGCAAAAGCCATTAGAACACGCTCCTTGGACCTCAGCGTCCGCCGTCCCACATCCACCTCCCTAGAAACATACTCTGCCAGACGGCAACCTCACTCCGCCAGCGGCTCGTAGTCAAACCAGTCGAAATCGGCTGGTGCGTGGCATGGAGCTCCATGACCCGTGGCATACATCCCAAAGTAGACGCCCGTGAAACCGCCCGCCACAGGCGTGGTCAGGTAGCGCACCTGGGCGGAGGCTAACGGCGTCAGCCGCTCGACATCGGGACCGAAGCGGAATGTATACACCTCAGGATCGGCATCGATTGCCAACACGACCGGCCCCTCTCCCAATGGCGCGACGGCCACATCTGCCACTAAATCCCCGATACGCCGCCGCACGCATACCACACGCCTCCCCTCCCTCCGCGTGATAGCAAGCTCGTAATGATGTCCCTCATTCATCAACACAGTGAGCCCAGCCTCCTCCCGGGGCGACGCCGGGTCAAACGCTATCCGCGTCCGCACGCAGCATGTAAAATGCTGCTGGCGACGTCCAATGAACGTTAACGGCGATACACCATCCAAATCGGTCGCCATGCCCCACAACCGCAACCAGCCCGGGTGCTCGGTAAGTGACCAGGAACCGGGAACCGGATTACGGCGGAAATTCCACTGCAGTCCCAGCGTCCCGTCCTCGAAATCATCACGCACCACTGGCGCGGGCTGCGGCCAGGGTGGCAATAAAGGAGCGTCCATCTCCAGCTCGATGGGTCGTCCCCCATTGATCACCGGCCAACCATCCGCATTCCACGTCACCGGCGCTAGAAACGTCTCCCGCCCCAAGTGAAAGCGCCGCTCTCGTGTCTGGACCGCGAGGAAGACAATCCACCATGAGCCATCATGGGCTTGGATCAGATCACCATGGCCCGTGTGCTCAATAGGGTTGCCAATCCGGCAACGATGGGTCAGCAAGGGATTGTGCGGGCAGCCCTCAAAGGGGCCTGTGGGGGACTTGGCCCGTGCCACGGCAATTGCGTGGCTGCGATGGGTACCGCACTCAGCCACCAATAGATAATACCAGCCACCGATCTTGTAGATATGGGGAGCCTCGCAGTAAGGATCCTCGAACCCTGGCCAGATGATGCGCTCAGGCCCGATAAGTTGCCCTGTCATCAGATCTATCTCTCGCTGATAGATCCCCTGCCCCATATTCATACGCGAGAAGTAGACGCGACCGTCGTCATCGAAGAACAAATCCGGGTCGAACCACGGCCCCTCAATCCAGATAGGTTCAGACCAGGGCCCCGCCGGGTCTTGCGCCTTGACGTAGAAATGCCCCCCACCTTGCACGTTCGTGGTGACCATATAGAACCAGCCATCATGATAGCGGAGTGTGGGGGCGTAGATACCCGCTGAACTTGGTACCTTATGCAACGGCGGTTGTGAGTCACGTGTGAGACAATAACCGATCTGACGCCAGTGCACCAAATCGCGGCTGTGGAAAATGGGCACGCCGGGGAAATACTCGAAGCTCGAGGTTACCAGGTAATAATCCTGGCCGACACGACAGATGGAAGGATCAGGATAGAAGCCGGGAATCACGGGGTTGTGGTAACGCATAAAGTCTCCTTACAGAGTAGGGCTACTACGCACGGTTCCAGCAAGAGCGCAGAGGCACCAATAAGGCGTCCGGGAGATGCGGACGCCTTACTAGTATCCAGTGGATCACCTGCACATCAATCACACCACTTAGCCCTTGATTCCCGAAAGCACTACGCCACGGATCATCAGCTTTTGCGCCAGGAAGAAGACAATGATCATTGGAATGACCATTAACCAAGCCATCGCCATCATCGGGGGGACTTGCGTATGGTACAACCCCTTGAACGCATTCAGCCCCAGGGCCAGAGTATACTTCTCTGGGCTGGTCAAGAAGATCAGAGGCCCGTAGAAGTCATTCCACACATTCTGAAACGTGAAAACGGCTACAGTCGCCAGTGCCGGCTTAGAGAGCGGGAGGAAAATCTGCCACCAAATCCGGAACCGCCCTGCGCCATCAACGATTGCAGCTTCCTCCAACTCCACAGGAATACTCCTGAAGAACTGGCGCAATAGGAAGATGTTGAATGCACCACCTCCAAACCACGCCGGCACGATCAACGGCTTAAATGTATCCAACCACCCGATACGATGGTATCCCACATACAAGGGAATGAGAGTCACGGGGCCGGGCAACATGATCGAGGCCAAGACAACCATAAACCAGAAATCCCGGCCGACAAAGCTGAGGCGAGCAAACCCATATGCACAGAGAGAAGATGTTAGCAATACTCCTCCCATTACTCCAAGGGTAATGAGGAGCGTATTGCCGGTCCAACGCGGGAACATCGTGTTCTCGTGGGTCCAACCCTCTATGAAGTTCTCCCAGTGATAGCTCTTGGGGAAGAACGTCGGTGGAAAGACGTAGACCTCCGACTGCTCCTTCAACGACGTCGTCAGCATCCAGAAGAGGGGCAACAGGAAGACGAACGCACCAGCCGAGAGAATGATATAAGAAAGTAACATGCGCACACCTCGCCATGGATGTCGTCTCCATTTGACATCACGAAGGCCATAGTAGATCTCACGGTCTTGGGATAACATCACTTCGCCTCCGTTTCATAGTAGACCCACGAGCTAGAACTACGGAAGACCAGCAACGTCAGCAACAGCACCACCACAAGCAGGAACCATGCCATCGCCGAAGCCATGCCCATCTGAACCCACCTAAATGCTCGCTCGTATAGCATCAGATTGTAGAAATACGTCGCGAACAACGGTCCGCCCCCAGTCAAAACAAACGCACCAGTGAAATATTGAAAAGCCCCGATCAGCCCCATCACCAGGTTGAAGAAAATCGTTGGAGTCATCAAAGGGATTGTGATGTGCAGGAAGAGTTGTAACCCATTGGCCCCATCAATCCTTCCGGCCTCGTACAACGACTGGGGGATTCCCTGTAGCCCCGCTAAGTAAATCACCATCCCCCCTCCCACGCCCCAAAGGCTCATCAGGACAAGCGAGGGCAACGCGGTCTTGGGATCGGACAGAAATGGAGAGGTCGGAAGACCCACTTTCCTAAGAATCGCGTTCACCAATCCATAGTCGGGATTCAGCAGCCACCCCCAAAGCACTGCAGAAGCCAGTGCCGGCACGATCGTCGGCATATAGAAACAGGTACGGAAGAAAGCGATTCCCTTAAGCCTCTGATCCAGCAGCAGAGCCAACAAGAAACTTCCGACGATTCCTAGAGGGACGGCCGTCACTGCATAGGTAACAGTCACTTTACACGCCTGCCAGAAGTACTTCTCCTTGGTGAACATCGCAATATAGTTGCGCACCCCAACCCACTCAGGGGCGCGCAATAGCGGGAACTTAGTAAAGCTGAAATAGAGCGAGGCAAGCATTGGCCCGAATGTGAAAATGATCAAACCGAGGACAACTGGCATTATAAAGGCATAACCGGTGATGTTCTCTCGCTGGCGCTTACTGAGCCGCGACCACCATCTACGCACTGACACCATTTCAGTATTGACCATAACGCACACCTTTCCTCACGGCAACCCGTCGAGGGAACGGTACAGAGACCAAAGCCTCTATACCGTTCCCCCATCACTAATTCATCGTAGACGCTACAGATTCTCGTCCAGGCACGCCTGAATCGACTGATCGGCCTCAGCGAAAGCCTCTTCCGCAGTCTTCTCGCCGCGGATCACAGCCTCAAGCGCCGTTGTGTAAGCCTGGTTCACGAGACCTGCGTAGAAGCTGCCGCAGTCACCGGGGTAATCCCGACCACGCGTGGGCAGCACGGCATCATCCGCGCCCTTCACGAAGGCCTGCACATTCTCAGGCGGCGTCGGCAGGTTCGCCATCCAATCGGTCTTCTCGGCGACCGACCTCACCAACGGCACACCCATCTCCTTGCGCGCCAGCAGTTCCTGGATCGCGGGCGAGACCATCGACTTGACGTAGTAGTAAGCCACATCTTTCATCTTGCTGCCGGAGAAGACGGACAAACCCCACGCGCCCATACCTGTGCGGTGCTTGCCATCGGGCATCTTTGGCATCAACTGCACGTCCCAGTCGAACTTGTCGCCGATGTTATCACGCAGACCCGACCGCAAACCGGGGATATGACAGAAGACAGCCGCGCGGCCCAGCTCAAAGGCGTTGCCTCCGAGGTTCAAACTCAGGGGCTGAGCGATGTTATGCTTCGTCCACAGCTCAGTGTAGGCCTTGAGCCCTTCAAGGGTCTTGGGATCGGACCAAGTGGATTTCTTACCATCCTCGGTCTTGATGTCACCGCCGTAGCCAACGATCCAGGGATAGACAGTCGCCCACCAACTCCAGGTGCCGTTCGCCAGCGCCCAGTACTTCGGGTTGCCCTGCTCATCCTCCTCCAATGCGGTGATCGCTTTACCGGCATTGATGAAGTCGTCCCAGGTCCAGTCCTCGGTTGGCATGCCGCTGCCGGCTTTATCGAAGAGATCCTTATTATAGTACATCGTCACCACGTCCAATGAAGAGGGAAGCATGTGGATCTCGCCTTCAAACGTGCCCAGGCCGAGCATAGCTGGGAAAATATCATCAAGATCCATCTCGGGATCCGCCTCTGCCAACGGTTTCAGGTCCAACGTGACGTCATTCAGAGCAAAGGGCACGACCCAGAGATCGGCACTGAAGATGACATCTGCCAGCGTGCCGGCGGCAGCCTGCGTGTATACCTTCTCCGCATGGTCGCCCGACACATACTCGAATTTCACCTTCACCTTGGGGTACTTCGCCGTGGTCGCCGTCGCTAAGAACTCATTTACAGGCTCGACGGGAGGCCCTTGTAGAATGAAGACCCGTAGCTCACCGGAGGGCTCAGCCGGGGCCGTCGTTGCCCCGCTAGCAGCCTCTTCGGTCGCCGGGGCCGCCTGCTTACAGCCGGACAGCGTGACGGCAAGCCCCGCCCCGGCCAGCGCCGCCGTGCGCAGAAAATCCCTACGACTGAGTTTTCTCTTCAACATTGCGTACTCCTCCTCAAACTCCAGAACAGTCCAAACGAACACAACGCTTCACAGCATAAGAAACATGGCCGCAAACTACCGGCTGCTAACACTCTGATCTCGTCCTGTCACGCCTCCTTTCCAATAAAAGAATCACTTAAGGGGCAGCTACTGCTCTTCTTCACTCGCGGCGCCCCCCATACCCAACGTGAGCAAAGAAGGATCGGTCGAAGGACGAATGAGCAAACGTGTTCCCAGTACTTCTTGCATCGGCTCCCGATCCGGATCTGCGATCCGCTGCAAGAGGATATCAACCGCCCGCCGTCCAACCTCCTCCGTCTGAATCTCAATTGTCGTGAGCGGTGGAGCCATCTGTGCCGCGAGCGCCGTTGCGTCACAACCGGCGAGCGCCACATCCTCAGGTACCCGCAGACCCATCTCGTGAATCGCGCGACGGGCACCGACAGCCAAAAGGTCATTGATTGTCCAGATCGCCGTTGGGTGCGCATCGCCGTGGAGCAAAGCCAACGTAGCCCGATACCCGTCCTCCATTGTCGGCCCACAACTAACGAATAGCCGCTCGTCGAATGGAATACCAGCAGCCTCCAACTTCTCGCGGTAGGCAGCCTGCCGCTGAAGCGTTAACTCCCCACGAGCGACCCCGTTAATGAAAGCGATGCGCGTATGCCCCAGAGACAGTAAATGATCCATCATCTCCTCCGCTCCCTGTCGCAGATCCGAGGTCACCCGGTCGTGATCATCGTTACCGGGGGTGAGGAGAACCACGGGGCGGCGAAGCTCGGTCAGGGTAGCAATCTCATCGGGCATCACGTCAAGGAAAGTTGGCATCAGGATCAAGCCATCCAGCCGCTGCTGAAAGAGGGAGTGAAAGCAGCGCCGCTCTCTCGCAGCCTCGAAATTCGAGACCACGAGCGTGAGATAATAACCGCGCTCCGTAAGGCAACGCTCGATGCTATCCAGAATCTCTAGATAATGTAAGTTAAACACATTGGGAACGAGGACACCAATGCTATAGGATTGGCCCGACCGCAAGCTTCGCGCCATAGCATTGGGCTGATAGCCGAGTTTCTCCGCAGCCTCCCAGACCTTACGGCGTGTTTCCTCGCTGATAGGAATTGGCCGATCAGTCC
>CAZHBB010000040.1:17376-25324 GCA_964530185.1 uncultured Anaerolineales bacterium | reverse complement strand
CTTTGATCATCTTCGGCGGCATCGTCTCGCGGATTCCGCGCAATGTGCGCCAGATCGCGGAGACCGATCAGTGGATTGGGGTGTTGGTCTTCTTGCTGATCACGGCGTTGTCCATGTTGTTTATCGTCTTTGTGCAGGAGGGAGAGCGTCGTATTCGGGTGCAGTATGGCAAACGGGTGCGAGGGATGAAGGTCTACGGCGGGGGAAGCACGTACATTCCGCTCAAGATCAATACCGCGGGCATGATTCCGCTGATCTTCGCCCAGTCGATCCTGGCGTTCCCGGCGGTGATCGCGCAGTTCTTCCTGAACAGTACGAACCCGACGGTGCGTTCCATTTCCAGCAGCCTGGTGGGCTATTTCAGTGGCAGCAAGAACCCGTGGTATGCGCCGATGTATTTCCTGGCTGTGGTGGGCTTCACCTACTTCTATACCTTCGTGATGGTGGAGCAGCAGAACCTGGCGGAGACGTTGCAGCGCCAGGGAGGGTTCATCCCTGGTGTGCGGCCAGGTAAGCGGACGGAGGAGTACATCCTGGGGATCTACAAGCGGATCACGCTGGTGGGGGCGCTCTTTCTGGGCGTGGTTGCTGTGCTGCCCTATATCATCGGCCTCTTCATGCACTCGAACCGCATGTTGATTCAGAGTTCGGGGATGCTGATCGTCGTCGGTACCGTGATGGATACGATGCGGCAGCTTGAGTCGCAACTGCTCATGCGCAACTATGAGGGATTCCTGCGCTGAGCGTGTGGTGCCAAAATTGTGGTATAATTACTGTTCGTTTCAGGATGAAAAGGAACGTAACTGCACTGAGCGCTGAGCCTCAGTGGAAGGAGTGTTTACGATGAAAGTATCGCCATCGGTCAAGAAACGATGTCCGAAGTGCAAGATCATCCGGCGTCGTGGTGTTGTGCGCGTGATCTGTGAGAATCCGCGGCACAAGCAACGCCAGGGTTAATCTGGCACGTATCAGGTCGGGGGAGGTCTAAAGCGAATGGTCCGTATTGCAGGGGTTGACCTGCCGAGAAACAAGCGGATTGAGGTCGGGCTGACTTACATCTATGGCATTGGCCGTAAGACGAGCAACGATATCCTGCGCAAGGCCGGTGTGGATCCGGACAAGCGGGACACAGAGCTTACTGAGTCAGAGGTGAGCGCGATCCGTGACATCATCGACCGCGAGTATATCGTCGAGGGTGACCTGCGCCGTGAGGTCCAGATGAACATCAAGCGGCTGATCGAGATCGGCTCGTACCGTGGGCTACGGCATCGCCGGAATCTGCCGGTACGGGGCCAGCGCACCCGGACGAACGCGCGCACCAAGCGAGGCCCTCGTAAGACTGTGCCCGGTCGGGGACGGCGGCGGGGTGCCAAGAAGAAGTAGCAGATCTGAGTGAATGAAGAAAAGATTGGGAAAGGTATAAACGGGAGGTTCTATGGCTAAACGTTCGTCACGGCAGACTCACCGGGGGTCGAGGGCGCGCTCGCGTCGTGTGAAGCGCAATGTCCCGCGAGGGTGCATCCATATCCGGACGTCCTTCAACAACACGATCCTCACGGTGACAGATCCTGAGGGGAACGTTCTGCGCTGGCTGACGCCGGCAGCAGTGGGTTTTCGTGGTACGAGGAAGAGCACACCCTTCGCGGCCCGCGTGGCTGCGGAGCGGGTGGCTCAAGAGGCGATGAACAACGATGGGATGCGCGAAGTGGATATCTTCGTGCGTGGGGCTGGGCCCGGCCGTGAGGCAGCGTTGCGTGCTATCGCCGCGGTGGGGCTGCGGGTTCGCTCTATTGTGGATGCGACTCCCATTCCTCACAATGGATGTCGGCCGCCGAAGCGTCGACGCATCTAACCGATGCATCTAATGATGGAGGTATAGCGAAAAGCATGGCAAGATATACCGGTCCTGTATGTAAACTGTGTCGACGTGAGGCTACCAAGCTCTACCTCAAAGGTGAGAAGTGCTTCACGGAGAAGTGTCCCTTTGAGCGTCGAGCCTATCCACCCGGACAGCATGGGCGGCAGGCGGCCTATCGAAGGCGCCGGGCTTCTGACTACACGCTTCAGTTGCGGGCGAAGCAGCAGCTCAAGCGCATCTATGGGGTGCTGGAGCGACAGTTCAGGCGCTACCTGGCGATGGCCGAGAAACAGGGGGGGATGGCGGGTGAGAATCTTCTGACTCTCCTTGAGCGACGGCTTGACAATGTGGTCTATCGCTTGGGGTTCGCCGACTCGCGGGCTCAAGCGCGCCAGTTGGTGCAACATGGGCACTTCCTCGTCAACGGTCGCAAGACGAACATTCCATCTTTCCTGGTGCGACCCAATGATGTCATCGCAGTCCGCCCTGAGAGCCGCCGCAACCGCTATTTCCGGGATCGGCGTGACCAGTTTGGGAAGCGAGAGGTCCCGGTCTGGTTGAGCCTGAACGAAGAACAGCTTGAGGGACGTGTGTTGGCCCTACCGACCCGGCAGGATATTGATGTCCCTGTCGCGGAGCAGATGGTCATCGAATTCTACTCGCGCTAATGCTCCCGCCCGAGGTCGACGTAATCTGGGGGTGTTGTTTAGTTGTGGCGCTTCGTCTGGAGGAGTGACTAGGTGTTAGAACAGACAGGAAGCAACATGTCATCCACATCGGTCCTGCCGAAGGTGGAGGTGGATGTCAACACGGAGCAGTATGGGCGATATGTCATTGGCCCGTTGGAAGGGGGATACGGCATCACACTGGGTAACTCCCTGCGCCGTGTGCTGTTGTCCTCTCTGGAGGGGGCCGCGATCACTGCAGTACGGATCACGGACATTGCCCACGAGTTCACGGCAGTGCCGGGGGTGCGTGAGGACGTCATCCAGATTATCCTCAAGCTGAAGCAGGTCCGGCTCTCCATGGTGGGGGAAGGCCCTCAATACATGACGTTGCGCGTCGATGGGGCAGGAGAGTATACGGCGGGAGACATCGTCGCGCCGCCTGAGATCGAGATCTTGAATCCCGATCTCTACCTCTTCACGGTCGACGCGGAGGACACGCGACTGGACTTCGAGTTCACGGTGGAGCGAGGGCGCGGTTATTTCCCCTCTGAGGATCGTGGGCGTATGCCGATCGGCATGCTGCCGGTGGATGCGATCTTCAGCCCAATTCGGCGCGTCAACTTCCGGGTTGACCAGGCCCGTGTTGGTCAGTTGACGAACTATGATCGCTTGATCATGGAGATTTGGTCGGATGGCCGCGTGGCACCGTTGGACGCCCTGAAGGAGGCGGCCCGAATCCTGGTCACCCATCTGCGCTTGATTGCAGGGGCAGAGGTCGAGGAGGAGGAAGAAGCCGAAGCCGAGGTGGAGGAAGAGGCCATCCCGCAACAGGCCTATATGACGCCCATCGAGGATCTGGGCCTCGGCGTGCGCGTCTACAACGCTTTGAAGCGGACCGGGATCTCCAATGTAGGTGAGGTCCTGGAGATGTTGGCCCGGGGGCCGGACACGCTGCTGTCCATACGCAACTTCGGTGAGAAGTCGCTGACTGAGTTGTTGGAGCAACTGGAGGCGCGTGGGTTCTGGTCATCCGAGGTCGAGACTGAAGAGTGAGGTCGTGGCTGCAGGACGGCCGCTCCCCTTCGTCACCGTAGAGATTGGGGGGCGAAGGGTGAGCAGGAAAGGCTGAGCCCCCTCGCTTAGGGATTTTTCTGATCAGGAGGTTGAGGCATGCGACATCGTGTCGCGGGCAAGAAATTGAACCGAACGTCCGGGCACCGCAAGGCCTTGCGGCGGAACCTGGTGAAGGAACTCATCCGACACGAGACGATCCGTACGACTCGCGCGAAGGCACAGGCGGTCCGAGGACAGGCGGAGAAGTTGATCACGCTGGCCAAGCGGGGTCTGAAAGAAGGCGAGACTAATCCGGCGCGTGAAGTGTTCGCTCGCCGGCGGGCCGCCGCGGAGCTTCAGGACAGGGAGTTGGTCCGTAAGCTCTTCGATGAGATCGCCCCGCGCTACATGGATCGTCCGGGTGGTTACACACGGATGTTGCGGCTTGGGCTGCGCAAGGGTGATGCGGCGGAGGTCGTTGTACTGGAGTTGGTGGAGGAGGCCTGATAGAAGCGCCAGGCATGGTGGTTCGTTGGAGCGACAGGGGTGCGGGTAAGGGCGACCATCGCCTATGATGGCACGGATTATGGGGGCTTTCAGCTTCAGAGCAACGCCCGCACGATCCAGGGGGAGATTGAGTATGCTCTGTTGCGGATCACCGGGGTGCCGATCCGAATCGTTGCCGCCGGACGAACCGATGCCGGGGTACATGCGGAGGGACAGGTCATAGCCTTTGACACGACATGGCGGCATGGGGTAGGGAAGTTGCGTGATGCGCTCAATGCCCTGTTACCCGACTCCATCGCTGTGTTCGAGCTGAGCGAGGCCGAGCCGTCCTTTCACCCCCGGTATGATGCTCTGAGCCGTTGTTATCGATATACGATCTATCAGGCCGAGGTATGCCACCCGTTGTACAGGCGGTATAGCCTGTGTGTCACCAGGCCGGTGGATCTGGAGGCGATGAGGTTGGCCACCAGGGCGATCCTGGGGGAGCATGATTTCGGAGGATTTGGCACGCCGCCGCAGGGTGACAACAGTGTGCGGCGGGTGCTGAAGGCGAGTTGGTCCCAAGAGGGACCATGGCTGTACTTTGACATTGAGGCTAACGCCTTCCTGTACCGTATGGTCAGGATGTTGGTGGGCACGCTCCTGCGGGTGGGGCATGGCGCCCTATCTCCGGAGGCATTTGCGGAGGTTCTGGTGACGCAGGATCGGAGGCGGTCGGGGCCTGCGGCGCCGGCCAGGGGGCTGTGCCTGAAAGCTGTCAGGTATCCGACCGATTAGGTAGCAGGGCGGTTGAAAGGCTCATGCCAACCATCGACGGGTGAGTTCACGTTGACGAGGTTGGGCGTAGTTCATGATGGGGGAGTCTAAAAAGTGAAAAGCGTCAGAGGGTATAAGACATACGTCGCTAAACCGGGAGACGTAGAGCGCAAGTGGTACGTTGTGGATGCAACGGGCCAGACGCTCGGCCGATTGGCGTCACAGATTGCGCATATTCTGCGGGGCAAGCACAAGCCGCAGTATACGCCCCATGAGGATGTGGGTGACTTCGTGGTCGTCATCAATGCTGAGAAGGTGCACGTCACCGGCCGTAAATTGGATCAGAAGAAATACTACTGGCACAGCGGCTACCCGGGTGGGATCAAGGAGATCACACTGCGGCGACAGCTTGAGAGGCATCCTGAGCGTGTGATCGAACATGCGGTTAAGGGGATGTTGCCGCGTGGGCCGCTGGGACGTCGTCAACTGCGCAAGCTGCGGGTCTACCGCGGGCCAAATCATCCACATGGGGCGCAGAAGCCTGAGCCGCTTGAGCTGGTCTATCAGTAGGATGCGGGGAGGAAACACGCATGTACTATGAAGGATTGGGGCGCCGAAAGACGGCGACCGCGCGCGTTCGCTTGTATCCCGATGGCAATGGACAGATCCTTGTCAATGGCAAGCCCTATCAGGAGTATTTTGGTCGTCCGACCGACTACATCGCGATTCGAATGCCTTTGGAGTTGACGCAGACCGAGGACCAGTTCGATATCTCGGTGTTGGTCAAGGGGGGCGGGATCACCGGGCAGGCCGAAGCGATCCGCATGGGGATCGCGCGCGCCCTGCTGAAGGTTAACCCTGAGTATCGCCCGCTGCTGCGGAAGAAGGGACTCCTGACACGTGACGCTCGCATGAAAGAGCGTAAGAAGCCAGGGCTCAAGCGCGCTCGCAAGGCTCCGCAGTACACCAAGCGTTAGTGCGCCTCTGTGCGCCGCTCGGAAACATGCAGGTAGGCAGTGCAGGTGCTGCCTACCTTTTTCTTTGGCAGGATCGGTTGTGAGGTGATGACATGGCACAGATCACGATCGTTGGACTGGGTCCCGGTGCAGTCGGGGATCTGACACGTGAGGCGTGGCAGGTCCTCAGTGAGGCCAGGGAAGTGTGGCTACGGACACGACATCACCCGGTGGTGGGGGGCCTCCCTGGCGGGCGGGTGTTCCATTCGTTTGACGCGGTCTACGAACATGCGGAGAGCTTTGACGAAGTCTACCGGGAGATCTGTGAGCGGGTGCTGACGTTGGGTGGGCGCCCCCAGGGGGTCGTCTATGCCGTGCCTGGCCATCCGTTGGTGGGTGAGGCCACGGTGACCAGTATCCTGGAGCGGGCCCGCGCGGCGCAGGTCCCGGTGCGGATCGTCCATGGCCTCTCTTTCATCGAGCCCACATTGTGCGCGCTGGGTATAGACGCCCTGGATGGTCTCCAGGTCTTCGATGCCCTGGTGGTGGCCTCCATGCACCATCCTCCCTTCAATCCCGACGTGCCAGCGCTGGTGGCGCAGGTCTACAGCCGGGCTGTCTCCTCGGAGCTGAAGCTGGTCCTGATGAACCAGTATGCCGACGATCATCGGGTAGCCTTGATCGATGCCGCTGGCACCCCGCGCGAGCGTGTGACGTGGATCCCCCTCTATGAGATCGACCGTCAGGAGGCCACTCCTTTAACGACCCTGTTTGTGCCCGCCGTCGCAGGGGTGACGAGCTTCGAGGGCTTTCAGGAGACCGTGGCCACGTTGCGTGCTCCGGAGGGATGTCCCTGGGATCGTGAGCAGACACATCGTAGCCTGCGGACCAATCTCCTGGAGGAGACCTACGAGGTTCTGGCGGCTATCGACGCGCAGGACCCCGTGGCCCTCAGGGAGGAGTTGGGGGATCTGCTGCTCCAGATCGTCCTCCATAGCCAGATCGCGGTGGAGGAGGGGGAATTCCATATGACCGAGGTCATACGCCATATCGACGCCAAGCTGAAGCGGCGCCATCCCCATGTGTGGGGGGATACGGACGTCACCGGGGTCGCAGAGGTGATCTCCAACTGGGAGGCCATCAAGCGCCGTGAGCGTGAGGCTGCGGGTCAGGAATCACGCTCGCTCCTGGATGGGATTCCGCCTGCGCTCCCTGCGCTCAGTCAGGCCGCAGCTTATGCCGCGCGGGCCGGTCGTATCGGGCTTGAGAGAGTGGAGCCTCAGGGACCATGGGTGGATCTGCCGCCCTCCTTGGAGAAGGCGGTGCGAGCCCTGACCGCCGCCCTTGAGGACCTGCAAGCCGAGGAGAGGGACCCCCGAGGGTTCGAGGACGCCGTGGGGGATCTGCTGTTTGTATTGACAGACTGGGGGCGCCGCCAGGGGCTCGATGTGGAGAGCGCTTTGCGGGAGGCCAACCGTCGCTTCGCCCGCCGACTGCGTATCCTGGAGCGCGATGCCCAAAAGTCGGGCCGGTCGCTTGGGAGCTTTACAGAGGATGAGATGCGCGCTCTGTGGCAGGCCTCTGATCTTGGATGATCCTGGCTGCCGCAGAGCGCGTGTTGAGTGGGATCAGTCTAGATAGGGTTCCAGTTGGTGCAACAGGGCACGGCGAGACTTGTTGCCTACTATGCGTAGGACTTCCTCGCCGTTCTTGAAGAGCACCATGGTGGGGATGTTCATGATGCCGAATTGGGCAGGGATCGCTGAGGCATCGACATCGACCTTGACGATTGTCAGACGACCGTCCAGCTCCGTGGCCAGAGCTTCGAGCGTGGGCGTCAGTCGCTTGCAGGGAGGGCACCACTCGGCGAAGAAATCTACCAGCACGGGCGTGGCACTGTTGTTGATGGTCTCATGAAACTGGCTGTCATCCACGTGTATCAAAGTTCCCATTACGTTATTCTCCTTTTGGGCACGGCATGAGGTACGCACATGGCCTCAAACTTGGTCGCGATTATCTCATGGGCGGCAGTTGTGTCAAGGTACGCGGACAGGCGGACAGGCTGGAAAGCCTGTCCTACGACTGCACAGGCGTGCCTTGTGAGACGCAAGAGCCTGTCCCACGCTGCACTCTGGTTGCCTGGCCCGCGT
>CAZHBB010000040.1:0-17276 GCA_964530185.1 uncultured Anaerolineales bacterium | reverse complement strand
ATGTTTGCTCACGTCCTTTGACGTGCTATAATGAGCATGGAAGACGCCAGGGGGTGCCCGGCGGGCAGTGAGCCCGCCGAATTGTCGCTGACTGAGCCAGTCAAAGCCACGGTGAATCACGCTCTGGGGAAGATCTTCCACAATCAAATTTATGTCTACGACACAAAATGAGATTTCGGAGGCTCCGACGAGCTCGGAGCCTATTAATGCCGACGAGCCAGCCCAGGCAGGGAAGCCTTTCGACGCCTGGTGGGAGACGCCCAAACGCCTGTTGGTGAACCTTCAGAAAGCGACACGGGATCGCCAGTCGGTCTCGGCTTTGCTTGGGCGTTTCAGCTCTCACCTGGCTGCATTGGCTATGGCCCTGGTGTTGGCCTTCGCTGGTGGCGCGACCCTGAGCTCCCAGGAGGTCGTGGAGTCCGCCTATACCCAATTGGGCACGCCTCTCCCTATAGATGTGTCAACCCGTGCTCCGGAGGCCTCAGCCGATGGCGGGCCGGCCACGGCGTATGACCTGGGACGCCCCCATGGCGTGGTGCGTCGTGCGGAGCCCCTGACGACGATCCCAGAGCGGGTCAGACTCCAGGTGATCACGTATACAGTCCAGGAGGGGGACAACGTCTTCTGGATCGCTGAGAAGTTCAAACTCTCCCCCTACACCATCGTCTGGTCCAATATGGAGGCCTTGCAGGGGGCACCCTGGTTGCTCCAGCCCGGGCTCACGCTTGCCATTCCACCGGTCGATGGGGTGTATCATACCGTGATGGCTGGGGAGACACCGGAGACCATTGCCGAGAAGTTCCAGGTCGATGTCTCGGTGCTCTACAATCAGTGGAACGATATCGAACCGGGTCAGCCACTGGCTGAGGGCACCCTTCTGGTGATCCCCGGTGGGATCGGTGAGGACTTCGAGTGGGACCCGCCGCCTCCTGAGCCTTCAGCTCCCGCGGTGGGCGTGGCTGCAGGCAGTTGGGGGTACTGCGGTGATACAGCCGTCTCGGGCTATGGCGCCAATGGCTGGTTCATCCTGCCTACAGGTTCGTATGAGGTCTCCGGATGGACGTTCCACGATCCACGCAACCCACGTCACATCGGCCTGGATTATCGTTGCTACCTGGGCGATCCTATCTATGCGTCCGATGCAGGCGTCGTAGTGTGGGCCGGCTGGAATGGTGGGTATGGCAATCTGGTCCGCGTGCGTCACGGCAACGGCTACGAGACCTACTACGCCCACCTCAGTGCCTATGCCGTCAGTTGCGGTGATCCTGTCTACCAGGGTCAGGTGATTGGCTACTGTGGCAGCACGGGGTGGAGCACGGGTCCCCATCTCCATTACGAGATCCGCCTGAATGGTGTGCCACAGGATCCACGGTTGTTCGAGCCTTAGCACTTAAGGTCATCGCTTCGCTATGATGCAGAGCAGTCGATACGGACCCAACTGGCGCACGTCCTTCGTGGTGCGGCTTATGGCGCGAAGCGCAGCCAATGCGTGGCGATGGTCTGGGGACCATGCCCGGCTGATCCGCCAGTTGGGACGCTGGTCAGCACACCTGGGACTGGGCCTGATGCTGGCCTGCCTGGCCGTCGTGGGAGGATTCAGGTTGAAGTCTGCGCCAGCCATGGTGCGGGTCTTCGAGTTGAGCGCCGTTGGTGGCATGGGGCAGGCGGCTGACGTGGCTGTCGTAGATAACGCTATAGGGATGGGCTCCCCCTACTACCACTCACTGTCGCGCTCGGGTATCATACGTCAGGTCCAGGCGCACACGGCGATCCCGCAACGTCCCCGTCTTGAGGTGATCACCTATACGGTCCAGGTTGGGGATACCGCGGAGAGCATCGCCCAGGCCTTTGGCCTTCAGCCCACTACGCTCATCTGGTCCAATCCAGAGATCGAGAAGCTGCCAGACCTGTTGAAGGTGGGACAGGTACTGGTCATCCTGCCGATCGATGGGGTTTACCATACAGTGGAGCCCGGGGACACGCTGGAGAGCCTGGCTGAGGCCTACAAAGTGTCGGTGGCCGCTATCCGAGAATGTCCGTTCAATGACATCCCTGAGGATGGGACGTTGGAACCTGGCACCCACGTGGTGGTTCCTGGGGGGACAAAGCCCTACGTTGAGAGGCGTGTGACCCTCTATACGGGTCCAGTAGCCTCCACTGTGGAGGCCACTGGACGGTTCCGCTGGCCCACGGTGGGCATTCTGACCCAAGGGTACTGGTACGGGCATCGGGCGATTGACATTGGCGCTCCGGTGGGCACCGTCGTGCGAGCGTCCGATGGGGGGTTTGTGAGTTTTGCAGGTTGGACCGACGTGGGCTATGGCTATCTGGTGGTCATCGATCACAGCAACGGCTACCAGACCTACTATGCCCACCTGAGCAACATCTTCGTGCGTGAGGGGGAGGTCGTCGATGCCGGGCAGGTCATCGGTGCGGTGGGGAGTACTGGCAACTCCACAGGCCCCCATCTGCACTTTGAGATCCGCTTCAATCGTTATCCAACGAACCCGCTGATCTATCTGCCCTGAGTATCGACTTACGCGTTCGGTCGACTCCCTCGCCGAATGTTGGTGGGCTCCTTTAAGTTCCTTATCTCAGGGGGCAATGACGGTGCAGCTATCCATTGACGAAGTGCGTCGGCTCTACAGTCAGGCTGATAGCGTCCACGATTTCGACCATATCCTGCGGGTGTTGGCCCTTGCCGAGCATATTGCGCAGGTAGAGGGAGCCGACTGGAGCATCCTCCGCCCGGCTGTGCTTCTCCATGACTGGGGGCGTGGTGCGGGCACGGGCAACCATGCTGCCGAGGCCGCTCGGCGGGCCGAGGCGCTGCTCCTGGAGCGTGGCCTGCCCCCTGAGCGTGTGGCGGCTGTGTGTCATGCGATCCTCGCCCACCGCTTTCGCACCCCGCCGCAGCCGCAGACGTTGGAAGCGAAAGTCCTCTTCGATGCCGACAAGCTGGATGCGATCGGTGCCATAGGCATTGCCCGTGCCTTTGCCTACGGTGGGGCACACAACCAGCGGCTGTGGGCGCCGCGGCAGAGCGTGGATGTGGTACGGTGGGAGCGTGAGGGGGATGACGCTGCTAACCATACACCGGTTCATGAGTTCGTGGTCAAGCTGGCGCGCATCCACACGCAGCTCTACACGGAAGAGGGACGGCGCATCGCCGCGGCCCGCCATCGCTATATGGTGCAGTTTTTCGATCGGCTGGACGCTGAGGTGCGTGGGGAGGCCTGAGGGTGGCAAGTCCGCGTGGTGGCCCGCACAAGAAGGCCCTGGCTTCGACGGTCACGGGTTAGCAGGGTCGGGGGCGTTTGTCCTTACTCGCGGGGCCGCAGGTGTGGGTAGAGCAGCACCTCGCGGATGGAATGTTGATCCGTAAAGAGCATGGCCAGTCGGTCGATGCCCAGACCGAAGCCTCCGTTGGGGGGCATACCGTACTTCATGGCCCGCAGGTAATCCTCGTCCATAGGTTGAGCTTCCTCATCCCCAGTCTCATAGGCGCGCCCCTGCTGGAAGAAACGCTGCTCCTGCTCGAAGGGGTCGTTGAGCTCGGTGAATGCGTTGCCCAGCTCCATGCCGCCGATGAACAGCTCGAAGCGTTCAACGTGGGTTGGATCCGTCGGCTTCTGCTTGGCCAGGGGGGAGATATCCACCGGATAGTCGTGCACGAAGGTCGGCTGGATAAGGAAGGGCTCTGCCTCTGAGAGCAGGTCGTCCACCAGTTGGCCCCAGGTGGCCTCTGCGGGGGCGTCGTAGCCGCGTGCGCGCATCTGCTCTCGCAGGGCGTCCGCCTCCGGATAGGCGACATAGTCGATGCCGGTGTGCTCCAGGATAGCCTGGCGCAGCGTGACCCTGCGCCAGGGTGGCGTCATGTCGATCTGGTGGCCCTGATAGGAAAACGTATGGGTGTGCAACGTCTGCTCGGTGGTGTACGCCAGCAGAGCCTCGACCGTCTCCATCACGCCGAAGAGGTCGGTGTAGGCGCAGTAGAACTCAAGCTGTGTGAACTCCGGGTTATGTTTGTAGGAGACCCCCTCGTTACGGAAATCCCGCCCGATCTCGTACACCCGCTCGTACATGCCCACCAGCAGGCGCTTCAGGTAGAGTTCGAAGGAGATGCGCAGATAGAGGTGCTGTTTGAGCTGGTTGTGATAGGTGGTGAATGGCCTGGCAGCAGCGCCTCCGTAGATGGGTTGCAGGATCGGCGTCTCCACCTCCAGGTAGCCGTGGCTGTCCAACCAGGCGCGCAGTGCCTGGATCATCCGCGCCCGGGTACGGAAGATCTCACGCACCTCGGGATTGACCGCCAGATCGGCATAGCGCTGGCGGAAGCGCTCCTCCACATCGCTGAAGGCGCTGTAGCGGACCAGGTTTCCCTCTTCATCGCGGTACTCCTTGGGGATGGGGAGGGGCGTGATGGCCTTGGCGAGCATGCGCCAGGCGTGTACCTGGACGCTGATCTCCCCGGTCCGGGTGCGCATCATCACCCCGCGCGCCTCGATGAAATCCCCCAGGTCGACGGCTTTGCGAAACAGGGTATAGAGGTCCTCCTCCAGCTCGTTGCGTCGCAGGAAGAGTTGCAGTCTGCCGCTTCCATCCGCGATGTGGGCAAAGGTCACCTTGCCCATGACCCGCATACTGACCACGCGTCCAGTCACGCTGACCTCGGGGGCCGGGCTGTCGCTCTCCTCTGCCTCCTGGTAAGCCAGAATGGCCTCCGCGGTTGTGTGGGTGCGATGGACGCGGTGGGGGTAGGGGGCCATCCCTGCCTCTTTGAGGAGGGCCAGTTTGGCCGCCCGCTGCTGTTCCAGTTCGTTGAGTTCCATTACCTGCTCCTGATTGCGTCTGTGTGTTGCTGGCGGGGTGATGATGACGGATAGCGGACGAGCGTATGCGCGGGTGTGTCTGGCATACGCTCGTGGATCTCTGGCTCCGCTCGATCCCAATTGGGATCGAGGCTGTCGTTCAGTTAGTTGATTTCGACGATATCGAAGACAATATCCCCATCCGGGGCCTGCACCACAGCACGGTCTCCGACCCGCTTGCCCAGAAGGGCACGGCCCAGGGGGGACTCATTCGAGATCCTCCCACTGCGGGGGTCAGCCTCCTCAGATCCAACCACCAGGTACTCCTCTTCTGTAGAAGCGCCATGTTCTCGGATCTTGACCTTGCTTCCCAGGGTCACAACGCCGGTGTTTTCCCTCTCCGTCGGAATGATCTCCGCGTTACGCAGTTTCTCCTGGAGTTCGAGGATTCGTCCCTCCACAAAGGACTGCTCACGTCGGGCCTCCTCCAGCTCAGCGTTCTCGATGAGCTCCCCTTCCTTCAGAGCGTTATGGAGCCTCTGAGCCACCTCCTGACGACGTACTGTGATAAGATACTCCAACTCACGTTTGAGGGTCTCGTACCCTTCTGGGGTCAGATATACGACTGGACGACGATTCATAGATGGTTTTCCTCCCACCCCTTCCCACGTCCTATGACGGGAACCTACCGGCAAAAGACAAAACAAAAAACCCGAGAGCGAAAGATGCTCACAGGCCAGTATCATCATACCATAGAACTGACATTTTGTAAAGCGGCATTTTCTTGTTCTGTGCCCGGTGGTCCTTCGAGGGCGGTGTTGGACACATATCGCTGAGCCCGCTCAACGGGGGAAAATGTGGCCTCCGATGTCGAAAACGGGACTGTGCTGTGGGGAAACCGGCGTCATTTCAGTGCGGGTACTACGATGCTGACGTTCGACGAGAGGAATAGGGAAACTACAATGCCAGGATGGCCTCCGCCACGCGGCGCACCTGTTGGGCAACCACCCCTTTGGGCTGGATATCGGTTATCAGAAAGCCGTTTTCGAGCCCCTCGTACGCCAGGTCGGGCGCAGGGGGGATGACGGTGATGACGTCATAGTGCAATGCCTCCTCGATCATAGTGCGGCTGATGGTGCCCAGCGCTGGCACCCGATGGATGGCCACCAGGCGAATGCCCCCGGCATCCACTCCCAGTCTCAGGAGCAAGCTAAGCATTTCCTCCGCCAGCTTCAAGCCGATCCGGTTGGGCTCTACCGTCACGATGACGAGATCTGCCAGGTGTACGGCCTCGCGAAAGCCCTGGTCCACGTGGGGATCAAGGTCCACCAGCACCTGCTCGAAGTCCGCAGTCAGGTGGTGCAGGATGACGAGGGCATCGTCGCCAGTGAAGTCCGGCCCCGCCCCTGCAGGCGCAGGAGTAGTGGCCAGTGCTTGCAGGCCTGAGCGATGGCGGATCAGACATCTCTGAACGTTGGGACGGGTGATGGTGGGCGACGGGCGTTCCAGCAGCGTGCCCAGGTGTCTGCCTGTCTCTTTTACGTTTTGTTCCCCCAGGGCCATCCCCATGGCGCCTCCGCCATCCTGGAGCTCGACCGCCACCACCCTGGCGTTCTCATCCATCCGCCTGAGCATGGCTCCTGTGTTCAACACCAAAGTGGTTGTGCCGACGCCTCCCTTACTGGACACGAAACAGATCACGTGCCCGTGAGGCTCCGCCTCCGACTCCACCTGCCGTGTGCGACTCTTGAGCAGCGCATCGACGTGTGCCACCAGTTCCTTGGGGTGGATCGGTTTGGTCAGGTAGCCGTCGGCCCCAGCTCGGAATCCTGCGACCTTATCACTGAGGGCTGTCCTGGCCGTGAACATGAGAATCGGGATCTTCTCGGTGGCTGGATGCCTTCGCAGTTGCGCGGCGACCTCGTAACCGTCCATCTCCGGCATCATCACGTCCAGGATGATCAGGTCAGGCGCGGACTCCAGCGCTTTCTGGATGGCCTGGGGGCCATTGGCGGCCGCAATGATCTCAAAGCCCTCGCGCTCCAGCGTCAGCCCCACGAGCTTGAGGGCATCCAGGTCGTCGTCCACGATCAGGACTTTGCGTGCATCCATCGCTCTCCTGTCGTTGGTGAAGGGGCACGTTTGATATTATTATATGGCAAAATAGGAAGTGCGCAAGGTAACTGGATAGTCACAACCCTGTCGATGCGGCGACTATCATGCCGCCCGGCGAAGTGGGACTGCCGTCCAGGGTGCAGCCGCGCCCGCCGGAGCGCGTGGCTTATCCTATCCAGGAAATGATCAGCCCCAATCCACCCAATGTCAGGATGATCAGCAGGCCGTAGCGGGCGGTGCTCCGCAGGGCTTCGCTCTCGCGGTCCGTCAATCCCACTGTGCTGCACCCTACCATAACCTTCGCTGGTGCGAAGACAGAGCCCACGGCTGCTCCCGCGTTGTGGAGGGCGAGCGTCAGGGGGATGGAGAGTCCGAGGGCCTGGGCAATCTGGAGCTGGAATGCCCCCAGCAGGACGTTGGAGTTGGTGTTGCTGCCGGTGAGGAAGGCCCCCACCGCGCCGACGAGGGGAGCGATGAGGGGGAAGAGCTGCCCTGCGAGTCGCGCCATGCCTTCAGAGAGCACTGTCACCATGCCCGTGTTTTGCATGGTAACGGCCATTGCCATCATTGTGGTGATGCCCAAGGTCGACTTGATGCCGCTGCGCCATATCTTCTGTCGGATCTGCCGCCCACTGCCAGCGGGCAGGGCATGCTGAAGGCGGGCCAGCAGAAGGGTCAGCAGGGTCACGATCACAAGCAGAGCGCCCGGATGTCCCAGCACCGAGATGGGTTTGGTCTGTCCTGCTGCCAGCTCCGTGCCATTGCGCAGAGTAAGAGCGGGTACCTGTACAGTCACCACGTAGCGATTGAGGATGTGCTTGACGGAAGGGATGAGGTTGGCCGCCAGGATAACGCCGATGAGGAGGAGATAGGGGAGGAGCTGTCTGCAGGTGCGAGCCGGGATGGGGGATCTCGATCGGGAAGGGGGCGTGTCCCGGTGGATGACCAGAGCCCAGACTCCGCCTGTCACCAGTCCCGCCAGTGCGCCAAGCATGGCCGCAATGTTCATCACCCCCGCCTGGACCGAGAGGAACTGCACGCCGCTCATGGTGATCGCCATGAGCGCCCAGGCGATTGTCCCGGGCAGCTTGATGGATCCATCGCTCGCAGTGTGCAGGATGATGAAACCCACCACGAAACACACAAATCCCAGGGCTATGGCCATGGGCGGCCCGATCAAGGCACCTTCCAACCCTGTGGCGGTGGTCAGTGCTTCGTAGGAGGCACCCAATGAGCCAAACGAGATGGCCCAGGCGTGTCCCAGTGAGGGCAGCACGACCGCATGGAGCGGGGCGAGGCCCAGGGAGACCAGGATCGGGGCGACCACCGCCACAGGAACCCCGAACCCACCGACGCCCTGGAGGAACGAGGCGAAGCCCCAGCTCAGGAGGAGCACCTGAAGGGTGCGTTCGGGCGTCGCGCGTTGCAGGATCTGACGCATCGCGTCCAGCGTGCCAGCAGCCTCGGTGACGCGGAAGAAGAAGAGGGCTCCCCAGATGATGTAGAGCACATAGAGGGCCCGGAAGACCCCCTGGACCTGGGCCCAATACAGGACCTGGGGATCGGCGCCGAAAAAGAGCGCCGCGACGACGAGTGCCGTAAGCCAACCGGCAAGTCCGGCCTGGGCCCCTCCCCGTTTCAGGCCCATCATCAGGATGACGACGACAAGAAGCGGTAGCGCTGCGAGCAATGTGGTCACAGGACCTCCTTTGTTGCGCGTATTGCCGCCATTCTAACACAGGCTTTTGGTGTCAGAAGCGGGTGGGGTAAAGTCGGGTGAGCCTCTGGCCTCCCTTCGCTTCGCCGTGTGGACGTCGTTTGTGTGCTCAGGTCCAGGGCGGCACGAAAAAAGCGCGAGCCCAAGAGAGGACCCGCGCGTGAGCGCTCCTGTTCCGACGGATCAGGTATCGCCGTAGAGCTGGCTCTTGAGTAGCATGAGCTCCCGCTTGAACTGGTCGTCCTGCTCCAGCCGCGCTCGCACCCGCTCATAGCCATACAGGATGGTGGTATGGTCTCGTCCGCCAAGCTCTGCCCCGATCTGAGGGAGGGAGGCATCCGTCTCCTCTCGCATGAGGTACATAGCGATCTGTCTGGGCTGGGCAATAGTTCGCGTCCGGCGACTGCCCTTGAGCTCCTCTGGCGAGACACCGTAGAAGCTGCTGACTGCCTTGATGATGTCCTCAGCCGTGACCTCCGGCCGGTTGGGCAGCAGGTCACCCAGCGCCTTCTCCACCACCGTGCGATCGAGTGGCAGACCAGTCAGTTTGCTCATGGCCAGCACCCGGTTCAGTGCGCCCTCCAGCTCACGGATGTTGCTCTCGATGTTGGTGGCGATGTAGCTCAGGATGTCGTTGGAGACCTCGACCGACATGCGTTCCGCCTTCGACTGCAGGATCGCCATGCGCGTCTCGTAATCGGGGGGCTGGATATCCACGATCAGGCCCCACTCGAACCGTGATCGCAGGCGCTCCTCCAGAGTGACCATGGCCTTTGGTACCCGGTCGCTGGTCAACACGATCTGACGTCCGTTGTCGCGTAGTGCATTGAAGGTGTGGAAGAACTCCTCTTGGGTGCTCTCCTTGCCGGCGATGAACTGGATGTCGTCGACCAGCAACACGTCGGCGGTGCGGTATTTCCCCCTGAATCGCTCCGTCGTGTGGGTGCGGATGGCCTCGATGAGGTCGTTGGTGAAGGTCTCCGAGGTAATATAGAGCACGTGGAGGCCCCGACGGTAGCTCTCATGGCCAATGGCATGGAGCAGGTGGGTCTTCCCCAGACCGACGCCACCGTGGATGAA
Organism: uncultured Anaerolineales bacterium; assembly: GCA_964530185.1. Classification (GTDB taxonomy): domain Bacteria; phylum Chloroflexota; class Anaerolineae; order B4-G1; family SLSP01; genus PWVB01. The sequence goes on along the minus strand of CAZHBB010000040.1, from coordinate 7,553 downwards.
GAGAGGATTGTATGCCCTGGCCGGTGCCTCCGCGACGGCCTGCGAGGCTGCCTGGGCCAGCCGGTTGCTGGGTCCGACGACGAAGTTGGCAAACGTGTAGTTGGGGTTTAAGCCCGGGTCCTTCGCCGGCGGGGCCTCCAGAGCTGGTGTCACCGTGGACGTGTCGAAGAGGGGAGGCACCTTGTGCTCCTGTCGCCTGTTCTCCCAGACTACAAAGCGGGCCTCGATGCCGTCACGTTCGGCCAACCGTTCGATGGTACGCTTGATCAGGGGATAGAGTCGGTTCTCAAGCCACTCAACCGCGTACCCGTTCTTTACACCGATGACCAATGTGTCGTCGTTCTCAATGCCCAGACAATGGGTGTCTCGTAACCAGGTGTCAAATGTGACCCGTGCTAATTTGAGCTCAAGTTCGCCGAGTACAGCCTGCCACAATCTTTGAGGATTCATGTTATATATACAAGTCCTTGTGATGTCACGTGCAGCGTCATATCTCGCAGCGTGTAGCCCAGCACAGATCGGGCAATCATGGATGAAAGCCTCGTCTCGGGACGGAAGCTTTCAGGGGTGGTAATCAAGATGCGCGCCCGCCTGCTTAGAGTCTCTCGACACCTCCGATGGGAAACCACCTTGACTTACCGTCTTTATTCTACCAGACATCGGCCCCAAACGCAATAAAAAAGGCCCTCTGTAACCTTAAAGACTGATAAACTTTAAATTTGCGCAACGCCCTGTGGAGAGCAAAAAATATGACCCATACATGTGCCGTTCTGGGCGTGCTCCTCCCCTATATCTGCGACTCGGCTCGTCAGGGTACCTGTGGATAACTTGCTTGCGATTGTGTGACCATGGTATTTTGTGTGGTTGTGGTTCGCAGATCACGCTCGCTTTCATTCGGCCACTCCACCGCCCGACCGCAGGATCGCAGAGGAAGGACCCCTGGGTGACAGGCCCGCCTCGCGCCCGACACGGTAGCCTCGTTTGCCGCGCGGTGAACCGTCACCTCTCCTCTTCTCCCTCCCGTGGTGGGTCTCGGTGGGGATCAACCTGTTGCGCATAGAAGTCGCACAGATCACGCAGGGTGCAGCGCTCGCACCGTGGGTTGCGCGCATGGCAGACCCGCCGTCCATGAGTGATGAAATTGAGATGCAGGGGGTAGTACCAGCCGGGTGGGATCAGCGCCTCCAGTGCCTCATGGGCCTGCTCGCGGGAGAGATTGGAGGGGATGAGGCCGAGGCGTCGGCTCACGCGGTAAATGTGCGTGTCCACGGGAAAGACCGGCAGGCCGAAGACGAAGAGCAGCACGATGGCCGCCGTCTTGGGCCCCACGCCCTTCATCTCCAGCAGCCATGCACGGGCCTCTTCGATGGGGAGATCGGGCAGGAAGTCCAGGCTGAGTTCCCCACGTCGCTCGCTGATCGTCTTCAGGGCCTGTTGGATCCGCGGGCCCTTGGTCGGTGCCAGGCCTGCCGGGCGGATCGCCTCGATGAGCTCTGCGGTCGGGGCATCCCGTACGGCTTCCCAGGTCGGGAAACGCTCGCGGAGTTGTTGGTAGGCGCGGTCGCGGTTAACGTCGTTGGTGTTCTGACTCAAGATGGTGTTCACCAGGGCGCCGATGGGGTCACGGGGGGCGGAGAGATCGCGCTGAGGTTCGCCATATGCCTCAGCCAGCCGTCGGTAGATCGTCTCCAGCTTTTGGGCCATAGCCGTATCGTTCATCGCTGGCGCTCCCATGCACGCCTGGCACGGCGCACCCACTCCTGCTCGGCCTCGAACGTCAGATGTGCCTCGGCCTGGCTCCAAGAGACCCATACCGTGAAGAACTGCTGCACATCGTGGGAAGGTCGCGTGACGCGGGCCATGGAACGCGCCTGGATGAGAAAGTAGTGCTCGGTGCGCTCGATGCGCTGGTCGTCCAGCAGAAAGGTGACCAACTGTTCCCCCAGGTCGGAGATGGGGTCCAGCTCGGCATACCCCGACTCCTCGCGTACCTCGCGCAGCGCGGTCTCGAGGGCCGCCTCCCCGGGTTCCACGTGGCCCTTGGGAAGTCGCACCTCATCCCGTGACGGGCGGATCAATAACAGGACCTCCTCACCCGAGGGGCTGATCACCACGCCGCCGGCGGCTGTGTACGTCACAGGGGTGTTGGTTGCTGACATAAGACTCTCCCTCCGCATGTAGCATACGCTGCTGAAGATGCTGCCCTACCCAAGCAGGCGCTGGTTGAGCGACTGCACGGCTGTCGTGTGACGCTGCAGATCCTCCTCCAGGCGGCCTACATTATGCCCATATCGCAGGCGGCGGGCAAGGAAGGCGAAGGCCTCGCTCTCCGGCGGTGGGACGGTCAGGTCCCTGGCATTGCCGCGCACCATACGGAGTCCGTCGATCAGCCAGCGCAGGAAGGTGTGAGCGCGCCGAAGCTGCGTGTAGTCCCCCTGGCTCAGGTAGCCGCCCGCCGCCAGTGCCGCCATGGCCTCCCGGATGTTGGTGCTGCGCACGGTGGGGTCTTGGGCCCCGTGGGTGATCTGCAGCGCCTGCACCAGGTACTCCACGTCTACCAGGCCCCCAGGGCTGTACTTGGCGTTGAAGGTGCCGCCCGCGACCAGGTAGCGGATCTGCCGCTCCCGCATGGCGCGCATGGCGGCGACGTCGAAGGGTTCCCCGCTGTAGACGAAGGCGTCACGCAGGGCAGCCACAGCCTCTCCCAGTTGAGAGCAGCCGGCGATCGGGCGGAGTTTGACGAGGGCCTGGCGTTCGTAAGGCCAGGCAGGCCCCTCGGGTGCGAAGTAGCGCTTGAAGGCGTCCAGGGAGACGGCAATACTCCCCGACTTCCCATAGGGCCGCAACTGGAGGTCGATCTCAAAGATGCCCTCGCGCTTGGCACGGATCACCTGTAGGAAGAGCCTGACCAGGCGCTCGTAGAACTCGGAGGTGGCGATGACCTTGGGGCCGGTGGTCCGACCGTTGCCGCTGTAGACGAACATCAGCTCGATGTCGGAGGCAAAGCCGAGCTCGCGGCCCCCGCACTTTCCTAGCGCCAGGACGGTCATGTCACTGAGCTCGCCGTTCTCCAACAGGGGATCCCCATAGACGCTCCGCAGGTCCTCGTGGCAGAGATGGTACGCGGCGTTGACCACCACCTCCGCCAGGGACGTGAGCTCTTCTGAGAAGTCCCAGAACTCCTCGGTGTAGCCCAGGATGTGCCGCATGTCGATGCGGAACATCTCGCGGTCCTTGAAGTCGTTGAGGGCCTGACGCCACTGGCTGTGGGCCTCAGGCGACTGTGGGCCGGGGTGCACGTCCGCCAACACGGCCTCCAATTGCGCCTGCAGTTGGGCCTTGGTCTTCATGGTCTGCAGGGCCTGGGTGTCCCGGACGATGGGGAAGAGGTTGGCGTATTGCATGCGCAAGAAGTCGTCCCATAGGAACTCGCTGACGCCCAGGAGCTGCGCCAGAGCCTCCAGGACGTCGGGCCGTTCCAGCGAGGCCAGCTCATCGGGCCAGTCGGGCTGGCGGAACAGCTCATGGATGAACTCCCGGAAGTGCAGCAGGGCCGTCTCTGGATCGGGGGTCTTGGGGAGCAGGTGGGTGAAGTGTTTGATCAGGGCAACGGCCGCCCGCAGCTCTCGCAGTTTGCCGGGGTCCTTGATCTTGTGACCGCGCGCATCCGTGACGAACAGGGTGTCGTACGCGTGGTTGCCGCGCGAGGTGACGCTCACCCGGGCGATGTAGATGTGGCTGTAGGCCAGGGCATTGGTGATCTCGTACAGGAAACCGATCGTGTCTGGCGCTGAGATGTGCAGGACAGTGTACTGGGGGGAACTCTCGTTGTCGATCTCGATCTCCACCGGGTAGAGTGCGGGCTCTCCCTCCTCATTGGCATGTGGGATGGCCGAGGCCACTCGCTTGGCGAGCTGCCCCCTGGCCTGTTCCGCCTCCCCCCGCTGCATCAAGCGGAGCAATTCGGCCAGGTCATCGGCATATCGCAACCACGTCTCCTGGGTAATCTGTCCGTGCAGGGGATGGACCGTGAAGACATCCACGATCTTGCGTCTCTCCCTCTTTCTTCGCTCCCGGGTACGCGCCGACTCGGCGGGCTCGTAGGTGAAGACATGCCCCTCGTCGATGGAGAGCCCATACACGAAGAGCAATCCGCAGATCAGGGAGAGCTCGCCCGGGTAGTCATAGCCCACCAGGGTGACGCGCCACTGTCCTCCCTCCAGCTCGGTGGCAATGACCTCGGTCTGGTTCTGGGCGTCCAGTCTGGAGGCCAGGATCGCATGTTGCCTGATCTCGGCGGGAGAGAAAACCGTGGTGTATGACTTGTCCATGCGGGCCACGTGCAGTTCGCTCAAGTTGTCTGCCTGTACCTCGGTCATCGTCCTCATCTCCTCCTGGGCCTCCAGGTGTTTCAGATAGATGGCCCGCACGGCTGCGCGATGTTCGTCATAGCGTGTCAGGAACGCCCCGGCCGCGTCGGGACCCTCAAACCCCATGCGCTGTGCCACCTGCTGGAGGTCGGATGGGGCATCGGGCAGGGTGTGGACCTGGCGATAGTTTGCCAACTGCAGGCAGTGCTCCAGCGTGCGCAGGAAGGTGTACCCTTCCTTCAGCACCCTGGTCTCCTGTGGCCCCAGGATGCCATGTTCACTGAGGGCCGCCAGGGCCTCCAGGGTATTGGGCGTGCGGATCGCCGGCGTCTCCGCGCCGTGGGCCAATTGCAGGTACTGCACCACGAACTCGATGTCGCGGATGGACCCTTTCCCCAGTTTGACCTCCCCCCATGTGCGGCCCTGCTGCACCAGGTATCCCTCGGTCATGCGTTTGACCCGCTGGACGCTCTGACGGGCGGTCTCGGCCGGGATGGCGAAGATGATGGGGGCGATGCGTGTCAGGCACTCGTCCCCCAGGGCGCGATCCCCCGCCACAGGACGGGCCTTGAGGAGGGCCTGCTTCTCCCAGACACGGGCATGGCGCTGCAGATAGCTGGCGTAGCCGGGGAGGGAGATCACCAGGGGGCCCGTGCGTCCCCACGGCCGCAGGCGCATATCAACCCGGTACAGGAAACCATCCTCGGTCATGCGGCTCAGGATGTCGATCAGACGCTCCCCCAGGGGGCGGTAACGCTCTGCCTCGGCGCGAGAGATGAAGAGCAGGTCGATGTCGGAGCTGTAGTTCAACTCGCGCCCTCCCAGCTTCCCCATAGCAAGCACCGCAAAGCCGGAGGTCGCAATGCCAGTCTGGCGCGATGCGAGCTCCAGCCCGGCCTGGATCAGATTGTCGGCCAGGGCGGAGAGCTGGGCGGTCACAGCGCCGAGATCCAGCAATCCCAGCAGATCGCAGGCCCCGATGCGCAGGAGCTCCCAGCGTTGGTAACGGCACAACATGGCAACTGAGCGCGCAGTGGCCGCCTCCCCATCGGTCTCGCCGGCGTTCAGGGCGGTGAACTGGGCAAGTGTCTTGGGCTGCGTGAGCCTCCGGTGGGCCAGCAACATCTCCAGGTATTCGGGGTTGCGGAGCAGGATCTCCGCCAGGAACTGGCTGCCGGCAAAGAGCCTGACAAGGATCTCAATGGCCCGTGGTTGATTCAGCAGACGGTCAGTGCGATGAGGGGAGGACGCGGCGTGTTGCAGGAAACGCTCCAGGGTCACCAGGACGTAGTCGGGGTTGGGGACGTCCGAGAGCGCCGCCAGCAGGAAGGGCAGCAATGTCGTCAGCGCTGTCGTCCCCCCGTCCTGCGCCACGATGCGGGCGATACGACGGCTGGCTGAGCGCCAGTCATGGAAACCGGCCTCCCGCAAGAGCCGGCCAACCGCCTCATCGCTCCAGTGATCCACCGTCAGATCCGCGGTGCCCTGGGCGCTCTTCCCCGAGACTGACTTATCGGACACCTCTTCCTGCCTTCCCCGTGCTGTATATCCGACATTATAGCCGCTCCGGCGTGATTGTGCGATCCAAAGCGGGACCAGTTGCCTGCCTCGTGGTCTGCTGTGAGGCACCGGACAGGGTCACAACTCCCCCAAGAATGGCCCGTTTGGGTCATAGACGGGGCTCTGGTCTTCGTCTATCATAGAGGTGACAGCATGAGGGGGAGTACGTTGCTGCAAGTCTATAAGGTTCGGAGGGGAGCGCGATGTTGAACGATGTTAGAGATGTCCTTGATCTGGCCAAATCGGTGGAGATGGTGGACCTGCGGTTCACGGATCTGCTGGGGATGTGGCATCACTTCACCCTGCCGGTGCGCGAGATGGGTGAGGCCCTTTTTGATGAGGGCATCGGTTTCGATGGGTCTTCGATCCGGGCGTTCCAGGAGATCCACGAGTCGGACATGATCCTCATCCCGGACCCTGAGACGGCGTTCATAGACCGGATCTTCGAGGTCCCGACGCTGGTGCTGATCTGCGACATCTACGACCCCATCACGCGTCAGCCCTATACGAGGGATGCGCGTTACGTGGCCAGGAAGGCCGAGGCCTATCTCAAGCAGACAGGCGTGGCGGAGGTGAGCTACTGGGGTCCGGAACCCGAGTTCTTTCTGTTCGATACCGTGCGCTACGGCGGGGGCATCAACAGCGCCTTCTACCACATTGATAGCTCAGAGGGGTGGTGGACGAGTGGTGAGGAGGGGGGAAAGGGTGGGCAGATTCCACCCAAGCGCGGCTATTTTCCTGTGCCCCCCACAGATACCAAGCAGGATGTACGCAGCAAGATCGTGATGGCCTTGGAGGCGGCCGGTGTGCCCGTTGAGATCCATCACCACGAAGTGGCTACCGCGGGGCAGTCGGAGATCGATCTGCGCTACTCGACCCTGGTCCGCATGGCCGATAGCGTCCAGATCTACAAGTATCTGGTGAAGAACGTGGCACGCCAGAACGGGCTCACCGCGACATTCATGCCCAAACCTCTCTTCGGTGACAACGGCAGTGGTATGCACGTGCATCAGAGCCTGTGGCACGGTGATGTCAACGTGTTCTTCGATGAGTCGGGCTATGCGCAGCTCTCGGATACCGCTCGCTATTACATCGGCGGGCTGTTGGCGCACGCGCCTGCCCTGTTGGCGATCGTCGCTCCGACCACCAACTCGTATCGCCGGTTAGTCCCGGGGTTTGAGGCGCCGGTGAACCTGGCCTATTCGCAGCGTAACCGTTCCGCCATCTGCCGCATCCCCGTCTACTCGAAGAGCCCCAAAGCCAAGCGGGTGGAGTTCCGGGCGCCGGACCCCTCCACCAACCCCTATCTGTGCTTCGCAGCGCTCTTGATGGCGGGCCTGGACGGCATCCAGAACCAGATCGACCCTGGCGAGCCGATGGACAAGGACCTCTACGACCTGCCACCGGAGGAGGCCGCCATGGTCAAGCAGGTACCTGGATCGCTGGAGGCAGTACTCGATGCCCTGGAGGCCGATCATGAGTTCCTGTTGAAGGGGGACGTCTTCACCCCCGACCTGTTGGAGGCCTACATCCAGTACAAGCGCACAGCGGAGGTGGATGCCATCCGCATGCGGCCACACCCCTACGAGTTCACGCTCTATTACGACATCTAGGTCCCAGGCG
>CAZHBB010000039.1:24436-25679 GCA_964530185.1 uncultured Anaerolineales bacterium | reverse complement strand
TAAACACGAGAAATCTCAAACTAGTTGCTCCTCACAACCGCCTGATTGGCGAGATGCCTAAGATCGGGATTCGTCCCGCCATTGACGGACGCCGTCAGGGAGTGCGAGAGTCGTTGGAGGATCAGACGATGGGCATGGCGCGTAACGTGGCTCGCTTTCTGAGTGAGAACCTGCGACATGCCAATGGCTTGCCTGTGGAGTGCGTGATCGCCGATCAATGCATTGGTGGGGTGGCTGAGGCGGCGATGGCAGCGGAGAAGTTCCGCAGGGAGAACGTTGGATTGACGCTCACGGTGACCCCGTGCTGGTGTTACGGCTCTGAGACGATGGATATGGATCCTCTGATCCCCAAAGCGATCTGGGGGTTCAACGGTACGGAGCGCCCCGGCGCGGTGTATCTGGCAGCAGTGAGCGCGGCCCACACGCAGAAGGGCCTACCGGCCTTCAGCATCTATGGCCGCGATGTGCAGGATGCAGATGACGATACGATTCCCCCGGACGTGCAGGAGAAGCTGCTGCGCTTTGCCCGCGCTGGCTTGGCGGTAGCCTACATGCGTGGCAAGTCCTATCTTTCGATGGGCGGGGTCTCTATGGGCATCGCCGGGTCGATTGTCAACCCAGACTTGTTCGAACGCTACCTGGGGATGCGGGTCGAGTACATCGACATGAGCGAGTTCGTGCGCCGCTTTGAGGAGAATATCTATGATCCTGAGGAGTTTGAGCGGGCATGGGCCTGGGTGCGTGAGAACTGTCAGGAGGGTATGGATCGTAACCCGCCAGACAAGCAGCGGTCCCGTGAGCAGAAGGAGCGTGACTGGGAGCTGTCGATCAAGATGGCGTTGATTGCTCGGGACCTGATGGTGGGCAACCCGCGCCTGGCTGAGCTGGGCTATGGCGAGGAGGCGCTGGGGCACAATGCGCTGGCGGCCGGCTTCCAGGGACAGCGGCAGTGGACGGATCATTTCCCCAACGGTGATTTCATGGAGGCGATCCTTAACTCCTCCTTCGACTGGAACGGCATTCGGGAGCCCTATATCGTGGCCACCGAGAATGACGCACTGAACGGGGTCTCCATGCTCTTCGGCTTCTTGTTGACAGGGCGGGCCCAGATGTTCTCCGATGTGCGCACCTATTGGAGCCCCGAAGCCGTCAAGCGTGTAACGGGCTATGAGCTCCAGGGCGAGGCCGCAGGGGGCTTCCTGCACCTCATCAACTCCGGGCCCACTGCGTTGGATGCCACAGG
>CAZHBB010000039.1:12757-24336 GCA_964530185.1 uncultured Anaerolineales bacterium | reverse complement strand
CAGGGGGCTTCCTGCACCTCATCAACTCCGGGCCCACTGCGTTGGATGCCACAGGTCAGCAGGAGGAAAACGGCCGGCCAGTGATCAAGCGTTGGTGGGAGGTTACACCTGAGGATGCGCAGAAGTGCCTGGAGGCGACGACGTGGCATCCTGGTAGTGTCGAGTATTTCCGCGGCGGTGGTTGGTCAACGCATTTCGTGACGCGCGGTGGTATGCCGGTCACGATGACCCGTTTGAACCTGGTGGCGGGCCTGGGCCCGGTATTGCAGATCGCGGAGGGCACGGTGATCGAGTTGCCGCCCGAAGTCCACGAGAAACTTGATCTGCGTACTGACCCCACCTGGCCCACTACGTGGTTCGTGCCGCGCGTGACCGGCAAGGGCCCCTTCCGCGATGTCTATTCGGTGATGAACAACTGGGGTGCCAACCACGGTGCTATCAGCTACGGGCACATTGGTGCTGATCTGATTGCGTTGGCGTCGATGCTGCGCATTCCGGTCTACATGCACAACGTCCCCGAGGAAAAGCTGTTCCGACCCAGCGCCTGGACGGCGTTCGGTGCGCAGGATCCCATGGGGGCGGATTTCCGCGCCTGTAAGAACTTCGGGCCGCTATACGGGCGAGGCATGGGATAATCTCCGCCGAGTGTGTGGGACCGAAGATTTCATGTGGACCTTGACTCTCCCGCAGGTTTGGGCCTGCGGGAGAGTTGTTGTTGAAAGCGCACTCTCTACGTTCAGTGACCCCTGGCTCACTCGCACAGAGAATCATGGGGGAAGTCTCTCGAGTCGATGCGCGTTACAAAGAGTCTGCCCTCACTCCGGTTTGCAGGCCCCTCCTATGGTCCCAAGTTCTCATAGAGATAGAGGCCATCCTTGCCAGGGGCTACGATATCGGGACGCCCGTTGCCGGAGACATCGGCTACGGCGAAGGCGATCCCGCACCCCTTTCCCCTACCTGGAGGCCCATAGTCGATGACCTGTTTGGTGAAGCTCTCTCCGGTCCACTTGAAGTAGTAAATGCCCACATCGTCGAAGGCGCCCGGATCGTTGCCGCAGTGCGCGCGATAGCGCTTGCCGGTGACCAACTCGCAGGCGCCGTCGCCGTCCAGATCGATCCAGTGGAGGTCATGGTATTGGCTGTTGAAGGGATCGATGGGGTGGCGCTGCCAACGCCGTGAGCCGTCTGGCGCCTGGCATTGCTCCCACCAGTCGAGGCCGTAGCCGTGGGCGTTGCCCACGATGAGGTCGCTCAGCCCGTTGCCGTTGACGTCGACGACCAGGATGGGAATACTGGCCATGGGGCCGAGCTCAAACTCGGGATGGAAGATCCATGGGTCGTGATAGGGGTCAGGAGGTGCCTCGAGCCAACCATTGTGGAGCACAAAGTCCCCCCGTCCGTTGCCGTTGATGTCCCCGAAACCCAGCCCGTGGCCCTGAGCCTCGGGATATAGTGTATGGGCAGTGAACTCCCCTGTCCCTCTGCCTTTGCTGTCCGTGAGCAGCTTGTAGGCGACGAGAGGACCGCCCGGGGTGTTGGGTACGACCTCCAGCGTGCCGTCGCCATCCACGTCCCAGGCGCGTGTTGTCTCCACGTTGCCGGTGTGTGCGATGATATGCTCGGGCCAGGTAGCCTCCACATCGCCGGGGTTCTCCCGCCAGCGCAGGGTATCCCCCCACCAGCCACCGGTGATGAAGTCCAGGCGGCCGTTGCCGTTAACGTCCATGGGGATAGTCGAGAAGTCATCGTAGTATTCGTCGACCGCCAGCACCTCTCCAATGGGGTGTCGCGTCCGGATGTCTGGGGTCTCATACCAGTAAGCGCCGGAGACGATGTTGAGGCCTCCATCTCCGGTGACATCGAACACCCCGGCCGATTCGAAACGCTCCAGCGCGATCAAGGTCTTGCGCCATTTGAGTGCCATGCTTTCCCTCCGGGTCTCTAAGGTTGCCTGCCTGATCAGATACCGGTCAGCAGGCGGATGTACTCGCGTGCTATCTTTAGGTCCTCCAGTGCTTCTGCGGCCTCGCAGGGCGGTCGGGCCTCGCCTCGGATGGCCCGGATGAAGTTAATCGCCTGCTGGCGCATGGCGTGTACCCAGGGAAGTTGGGGAACCCGCATTTCTGGCTGTTTCCCGTTCCCGGCGTCGTAGAAGAAGGTAACGCGCCCAGGTCGGTTCTGGGCGAGGGGGGCAGGAAGCTCCAACTGGATCGTGCCATGCTCGAAACAGATCAACGCCGATTCCTGCCAGTCGATGGTAGTCTGGTAGGGTGACATCTCGAGGCTGCAGGGTACGCCGCTAACACTTTCTCCGACCAGCAAGACCCCGGATGGATCAGCGAAGGTGACGGTGTAGGGCTCGCCCAGCAGGTGCCGCAGGAGGTTGACCTGATGGATATAGTAGTTCACAAACGCGGTGTAGCGTTCGTAGGTCTGAGCGTCCATGTCGGGGGGTGGTGGGTCATGCTCGACCTTTGGATAGGGCTCCGTCGTACGGATCAGGTCATTGAACCCTCCGGCGATCCAATCGCCGGCTGGCATGAGGATTCGGACATAGGTCATCTTGCCCAGTTCTTGGGTGGCCTTGAGCCGCTCAATCTCAGTTTTGGCAGCCATGGTCGCGGGGTCGCTGCGCTTATGGTAGCCGACCATGTGCCAGGTGCCGCTGGCAGCCACTGCGGCGACGATGCGTTCTCCCGCCTCAACCGAGGCCGCCAGAGGTTTCTCGGTGAACAGGGGCACGCCAGCCTGGAGGAGTTCGGGCACCAGGATGCCATGGCGGTCGAAGGGCTGGGAGGCTACGATGCCGTCCAGTGATTCCTTCTCTAGCATCTCGCGGTGGGAGGCATAGACGTGGGGAATGCCGTAGCGGGTAGCCACAGCGCGGCCTAATGAGGGCCGTAACTCGGCTAAGGCCACCACCTGGCAATCGTCCAGCGTGACATAGTTTTTAAGGTGGGCACACTGACCCATACTGCCCACGCCCACAAAGCCAATCCTTACCTTTCGTCCTGCCATGACGCGCGACCTCCCCTGCTTTGTGTGAGATATCCTGCTTCCCAAGGATACTTGCAGAGCTCGAGAGGTGCAACCATTGCTCCCGATGTAAGGGTTTACAGTGCTTCGGGCATACCTCCCAACCGGGGGGATCACGGAGAAAGGATCCCTTTGAGGTAAGCCTGAACCCAAAGGATAAACGGTAAGCGGTGGCCCCTGGTCGGGATATTTGGACTGTGGGTGCCGAATGCTATAATGGGAACGCTGCCGGAAGGTGAGTCTTGAGAACGTGAGGTTTAGATGGTGAGACGGGGGCTTGGACGCGGTTTGGATGTGCTGATCCCGACGGAGGATTCTGATGCCGGGGGGGTGCGGCACGTCCCAATTGAGATGATCGTGCCCAACCCCCATCAGCCCCGTACCAGGATCGACGATGAGGGACTCCAGACGCTGGCGGCCTCAATCCGCGAACACGGAGTGATTCAACCGCTGGTAGTCACCCGCGGTACCGAGGGTGGTTATCAGCTCATCGCTGGTGAGCGCCGTTGGCGGGCCGCGAGGCTGGCCGGTCTGGCGGAGGTCCCGGTCATCATCAAAGAGGTTGCGCCTCGTGACATGTTGGAGCTGGCGTTGGTGGAGAACATCCAGCGGGCGGATCTAAATCCCCTGGAGGAAGCGCAGGCGTATCGTCACCTGGTGGAGGACTTCGGCCTCTCACAGACTGAGGTGGCCCGTCGGGTGGGACGCAGCCGACCGGCGATCAACAACCTGATGCGTCTCCTCAGTGCTTCCCCTGGTGTGCAGCAGGCACTGCTGGATGAGACGATCACTGAAGGCCATGGGCGTGCGCTGCTGGGGCTTGAGACCCATGAGGCCCAGGATGCTGCCCTCAAGCTCGTGCTGGAAAAGGGCCTGAGCGTCAGGGAGACTGAGGCACTGGTACGACGCATGCGGGAGTCTGAAGAGCGACCTGAGATGTCAACCTCCCCCTCGAAGGATGACCCGCATATCCGAGCGTTGGAGGCGAAGTTCAGCGAAGCCCTGGGAACCCGGGTGCGCCTCAGACATGGGCGTCACAAAGGGAGGGTCGTCATCTACTATTACTCAGATGAGGAGTTCCGGGCTCTCTATCAGCGCTTGACCGGAGAGGACCTGTGAGGTCTGTACCTTGCTCTTATGAACTCTGGGAGGCAGCGACCTCGGTGTTGAGCATTGCCGCATCTTGTATCCTTATGTGACGGTTACAGAGCCGTGGCTCTGTGACGTGCTTCAACCGTACTGTCAATGAGGGGGGCTTCCAATTGAGTGTGGTGGTGGAAGTTCTGTGCCTCATGGGATGAGTTGCGGGTGAACCTGGACAGATGGTTGCACTACCAAAACTATGAACGGCCCCATCAGGGAACTGGAATGGGGGGCCGTCGGCCTCTTGAGCTTGTTCCATATAACTGTATCGTGATTCTGTAGAGGACGTTAAAAGCAGGGGTTAGCCATGAATTTTGACCAACGGATTGACAGAAATGAATATCCCACACTCAAGTGGGGCAAGCCTCTGTTGGCGGAGTACTTCGGTAACGATGAGGTATTGCCTTTCTGGGTGGCCGACATGGATTTTCGGGCACCGAGTGTAGTGATTGATAGCTTACTCAAGCGTGTAGAGCACGGCGTTTTGGGTTACGAGTACAAAAGAGTTAGTTACTTTGATGCACTTATCCATTGGTATCAGACCAGACATCGGTGGTTAATTGACCGGAACCATATTGAGTTTTGCCCAAGCGTGTTGAGTGCTATCTCCATTTTGATAAATCAGCATTCAGATGAGGGAGATGGTATCATCGTTCAACCTCCTGTCTTTTTTGAATTTCGCTCAGTGATCAGGAGTAATAACCGGAGGCTCGTCAAAAATCCACTCAAACTCGTTGATGGCAAATATCAAATGGACTTTGAGGACTTGGAGGAAAAGGCAGCAGATCCCACGACCAAAATCATGATCATCTGCAACCCGCACAATCCGGTAGGTAGAGTGTGGACGGGGGAAGAGCTAGCGCAGGCAGGTGAGATCTGCAGACGGCACAACGTGTTGATCATTTCCGATGAAATTCACGGCGATATTGTTTACAAGCCTTATCAGTACATCCCCTTCGCCTCCATCTCAGATGAATTGGCGCAAAGTTCTGTTACTTGTTTGTCTCCAGCCAAAACTTTCAACATTGCTGGGGTGGTTGATGCGATGGCCGTTATTGGTCATGAACAATACCGCGAGCAATTTCATGATTTCACGCATAGATATCAAATCAACAAGACAAATGTGTTTGCTTCAGTTGCTATTGAGGCTGCTTACAGTGAGGGGGGCGCTTGGCTGGATGCGCTGCTGGCATATTTGCAATTGAACATCAGTTTTCTGCGATCCTACCTCCAGGAAAACTTGCCACAAGTCAAACTGATTGAGCCCGAGGGAACGTATTTGGTGTGGCTTGATTTCAAGGAGCTAGGGTTAGATGCCAAAGAATTAGAAAAATTCCTGGCGCAGAAAGCACAATTAGCCCTCAACCCTGGCTATTGGTTTGGCAGAGAGGGGGCAGGGTATGCAAGAATGAACATAGCCTGTCCGCGAAGTCTCTTACAGGAAGCCCTGTTCAGACTGACCAAGGCAGTTCGGCACTATTTGTGAGACCAGCCGGCTTTACTCAAGGTTGTTGTGCGGCCATAATGTTCTTGGTTGGAATTACCTGGGGCTGTGGAAGTGTCAGGAGTTAATGTGTGCCTCAGTGATTCGCCTCTGCCGATGTCCCTTTATTATCCCCTGAGTAGTCCAGGACGTACGTGCAGAGCTTCCCGTCCTTGGCTCCCGTCTCTGTCCGCGTGACCACTGCGTTCTCGCCTGCCAGGATCTCGATCAGGTGCTGGTCGATATGACAGGGTGCTGAGTGCGTCTCGCTGATGTGTTGGTAGGGGCAACTGCTGATGTGGATGAGATAGCGCCTCGGATGCTCGGAGTCCTCGACCCAACGAGAGACGTAACCCTGTTGGTTCAAGAAGAGCACGATGCTGTCGATGCGCTCTTGAGGGTCCTGAGGCAGGGGGCCAGCGCGTTCCGCGATGTGCTCCGCAGTACGCTCAAGGAGTGCCTGGCATGCACTTGGCGGGATACAATCCTCCACCGCCTCCAGCAGAGCGGAGGCCAATCCGCTGTAGTTGTTGGGGAAGAGATCCGCGGCGGTAGAAGTGAGGCGATAAACGAAACGAGGGCGTCCCGGCTTGTTGGTACGCGAGATTTCGGGATCGGAGATGTAACCCTGGGATCGCAGGATCTCCAGGTGGTGCCGCACGGTGACCGAGGTCAGGCCAAGCTCCTGACTAAGCTCCTGAACTGTTGCCTCGCCGTAGCGTTTGATGATCTCAAGAATCTGCTGGCGTGTATCCTGCATGATCCTCCATCTCCGTGTGTTTGCGGGCCATCTTACTCGCTCTCCCCTTTGGCTGGCAAATAAGAAAGGTTAATTTAAAACAATTTCATTTTAACACTATCAGAGGGTTTTGTCAAATATCAATTTCTTTATTGTCTGTAACGGTCTATCAATTGGCTGCGAAGCAGGAGAAAAACCTCCTATGTCTGATTGTCTGCCTCTCTCATCAGGTTGGTTCCATAATATCTCGCAGCGTTGACTGACGTGGGAACTTACCCCGAACGAGACCTCATCCCCTGCGGCCTCGAGATCAGCCGGTAAGAATAACGCGGTACACAATGGGCATAGGCCCGTCGCACCGGGAGGATTGTAAGCAATTTCCCGCCTTTCTCCACTGGCATTGGAGACGGGGTATGCTATAATCGGCGTGAATTGTGATCGGAGGTATACGTAAGTGTTCGAAATAAAGAAGGAATTGCTGCCCACGCATGAGGCATTGTTGGAGGTCACCTTCGATGAGGAGGCTGTCGCGCAGGCGATGCGAGAGGCCGCGCGCGTGATCTCTCGGCAGGTGAATATTCCCGGTTTCCGCAGAGGACGGGCCCCCTACACCAAGGTCGTCCAGTATGTCGGCGAGGCAGCGGTGCTCGAGGAAGCCGCCGATCGGCTAATGGAGCAGAACTACAGCGAGGTTTTGGAGAAGGCGGAGATCACACCTTATGCGTCTGGGGAGTTGATTGATATGGAAGTCTCCCCGTTGCGCTTCAAGATTCGGGTCCCCTTGATGCCCACGGTTGATCTCAAGGACTATAAAACGATCCGTGAGGAATGGGAGGAACCGACGGTCTCTGAGGAGGAGATCGAGAGTGTCTTGGAGCAACTGCGCGAGGAGCACGTTATCCTGGAACAGGTGGATCGGCCGGCAGAGATGGGCGATCAACTGATGGTGGACGTCAAGGCCACGGTGGGCGGTGAGGAGATCCTGGATGAGGACGACATCGAGGTCCCTCTCCTGGAAGACCGTCCCTTCCTGTCTAAGGAGTTCGTTCAGGCTCTAGTCGGAGCTGTTGCAGGCGAGACGCGGGTCTTTCCAGTGACGTTACCGGAGACGATGGATGAGCCATCGTTGCGCGGTGCGGAGTCGGAATTCACCGTCACGGTGAAGCAGGTGTTCTCACGTACCTTACCTGAGCTCGATGATGCCCTGGCCAGCACCATTGGCCCCTTCGAGACATTGGAGGAATTGAAGGAGGATATCCGTCGGCATCTCTTGGAAAGGAAGCAGGCACAGGCCGAGGACGAGTATCGCAGCCGAATGGTTAGCAGGCTGGTGGAGATGGCAGAGTGTCACTATCCTCCGGTGATGGTGGAGGAACGCCTGGACGAACTGATGGAGCGGGCGGACGAACAGACCCAACGAGAACAAGGGATCTCGCTGGAGGATTTCCTGCGCCTCTCCGGGATGACCCAGGAGGAGTATCGGGAGCGTCTGCGGCCGGAGGCGGAGCAACGGGTCAAAATTGGTCTGGTCCTCAATAAGTTTATGGAGTTGGAGGGGATCGAGATCTCCGACGATGAGGTGGTGCTCGAATTCCAAAATCTGTTCGAGAGCTTGAACCTGCCAGTGCCAGATGCGGAACACGTGCCCTCATTGGACTCGGAACTGGGCCATCGGCTGTATAACGATGTGATGGGGCGCAAGGTGGCGGAGCGATTGGTAGCCCTCGGCCGTGGTCTGGAGACGGAAGGGACCGCCGAGGAACCATCGGCTGAGGAGGAAGCAGTCGCAGAGGTCCCTGAACCCGAAGCAGCGGTTGAGGATGAGCCCGAGGGTGAGGCGGTGGAGGAAAAGGACGCTGAGCCGGTGCCGGAGAGGCTCGACCCGGCTACTGAGGAGAATGCTGCTTCGTCAGTGGAGGATTCGGTTGATGCTTAAGTGTGGCCCAAGCTGGAGCCAGCCTGGGCGGAGAAACAAGGGAGGACGGTCATGACTATCCCTTACGTCATAGAGAGCACCGGGCGTGGGGATCGCATGTATGACATCTACTCCCTGCTGTTGCGGGAGCGGATCGTCTTCCTGGGGACCCCTATCAATGGTCAGGTGGCCAACGTGATCGTGGCACAGCTTTTGTTCCTCGATCGCGAGGACTCTGAGCGGGATATCTCTCTGTATATCAACTCGCCCGGAGGTGAGATCGCCGCCGGGCTGGCGATCTACGACACGATCCAATTGATTCAGGCCCCTGTCTCTACAATTGCCGTGGGCATGACAGCCAGCATGGCGACGATCCTGCTGACGGCAGGGACCAAGGGGCGACGTTACGCACTGCCCCACGCCACGATCCATGTCCATCAACCTCTAGGTGGTGTCCAGGGGCAAGCGGCGGATATCGAAATCGCCGCCAGGGAGATCCTGCGTAAGCGCGATCTATTGAACGAGATCCTGCAACGCCATACGGGGATGGGGCCGGAGCAGATCGAACGTATTACTGATCGGGATTTCTACATGACGGCCCAGGAAGCAGTCGAATATGGCATTGTGGACAAGGTGCTAGAGCCTGTTCAGCGTTCGGAGTGAGAGTTCGAGGGGACCGATAGATCAAGTCCCCTCGATCGCATCAATGCATGCGACGTGAGCTAATGGGCCCTCGGGGCGGCTGTAGTAGGCTGTTTGACCCTCTGCCTGAGGCTGCCAGGAGGCGCCCTTAATCGTGTCAAAGGTGAAGTCCGACTTGGATAGCACTCTGTACATATAGGAGGTTTACGAAGTGGATCTTGAAGTGCTGAATGGATTGCTGCGTCCCAAATCCGTGGCCGTCATCGGAGCTTCGCATACGCCCGGAAAGATCGGCTACACAGTGGTGAAGAATCTGCTCGAGAGCAAATATGAAGGCGCCATCTATCCAGTCAACCCCAAGGGTGGCGAGATCCTGGGGCTGAAGGTTTATCCCTCGGTGCTGGATGTGCCGGGCGAGATCGACGCGGCAGCCATCGTGGTCCCCGCCAGGTTGGCGCTCCAGGTGACGCGCGAATGTGGGGAAAAGGGGGTCAAGGGCCTCATCGTGATCGCTTCGGGTTTCAGTGAGGTGGGACGTGAGGACCTGGAGCACGATATGGTCGCCCTGGCGCACCAGTACGGCATGCGCGTGCTGGGCCCTAACATTGTAGGGATCCTCTCCAACTCTGACCGATGCAATGCCTCTTTCGCTCCTTTCCTCCCCCTGCCGGGGGGCGCTTCTCTGGTCTCGCAAAGTGGCGCGCTGCTTATCGCGATGGATGCCTCGACGTACACTCGGCGGGTGGGTTTCGAACGGTTGATCTCCATCGGCAATATGGCCGATGTCAATTTCGCTGATCTGGTGGAGTGGTTGGATCAGGACGAGGCCACGAGCTGCGTATCGCTTTACATTGAGGGGCTGAAGGATGGGCGGCGCTTCATGGAGAACGCGCGGGCGGCCAAGAAGCCAATTATCGCGCTGAAGTCAGGCACCTCGGCCCATGGCGCCGCCGCTGCCGCATCCCATACAGGTTCGTTGGCTGGCTCTGGTCAGGTTTACGAGGCGGCCTTCGCCCAGGCCGGTGTCGTGCGGGCCTCCGATCTGAGTAACCTCTTCGATCGCACCCTGGTTCTCTCGCTGCAGCCTCCGATGAGGGGCGACAATCTGCTTATTATCACCAATGGTGGTGGTGTAGGGGTGCTGGCTACAGACTCGGCGGAACGCTACGGGATTCCACTTCGCTTTGCCCCTGAGGATGTGCAGACGGAGCTCAAGAAGCACATGCCTGAGTTTGGCTCGGCCAGGAATCCGGTGGATCTGACCGGTATGGCCGGTCGGGAATGGTATCAGGATTCGGTCCAGTATGCTATGGCACATCCCTGGGTGAATGGCCTGGTCGTCCTATATTGTGAGACGGCCATGACCGATCCGATGGATATCGCGCAGGGTATTAAAGCGGCGGTAGATGCGGCTGATGTTGATCATAAGCCGGTCGCCGTCTCTTTCGTTGGCGGTGAACGGTCCGAGGCGGCGATGCGGTGGCTGGTTGAACAGGGAATCCCAGCCTATGGCGAGCCTGATGCAGCCATCAATGCCATGGCGGCGCTGCGGGAATACGCGCGCAACCAGTCCCTGGCCGCGGAGGACATTGTGCGTTTCGAGGATGTGGATGAGGCTGCGGCCCGTGAGGTCATCGCCAAGGTGCGCGCGGATTGTTGTCGTGCCATGACTGAGGTGGAGGCCAAGGCGATCTTTGAGGCCTATGGGTTGCCGGTAGCCCATACCCGGCTGGCGACCACAGAGGATGAGGCTGTCTCCCTGGCCGAGACTATTGGCTATCCTGTGGTGATGAAGATCGTCTCGCCGGACATCCTGCACAAGTCGGACGCAGGGGGCGTCAAAGTCAACATCACCGATGCCGCCAGTGTACGTAAGGCGTTCCGTACCATCCTGGACAATGCGAGAGCCTATAAGGCCGATGCAGCCATCCATGGAGTTGCTATCCAGCGTATGGCCCCCTGGGGCACCGAGGTCATCCTGGGATCCATCAACGACCCGACCTTCGGTCCCACAGTGATGTTCGGGCTGGGCGGGATTTTCGTCGAGATCCTGAAGGATGTCACGTTCCGGGTGGCTCCCATCTCCACTGATCAGGCGTTCACGATGCTCTCCGAGATCAACGGTGCCCCGGTCCTGGAGGGAGCGCGCGGAGAGGCGCCTAAGGATCGACGCGCTTTGGCTGAGGTGTTGAGCCGCTACTCTCAGATGATCTGCGACCTGTCCGATGAGATTCAGGAGACAGATGCCAACCCGGTGATCGTCTACGACGAGGGTGAGGGCGTGACGATTGTGGATGCTCGTATCATCCTGAGGGAAAAAGCGGACGCCTAGTTGCGGCCACAGGTTGCCTTTGTCTTTTCTATACTACGACTGCCCGGGAGCAGAAGCCCGGGCTGTCGCTTTGAAGTGGTGGGTGGCTGTGACTGGTCGAGCGACGACCGTACCGGACGAGCCACCCTGGTGACTGTCACCTCGTGCATCCCCTCAATGCTGGCCATCACCGCAGCCGACTACAACTCTGCCCACCCAGCCGTGCCACCTTGGTGACAGTCACCCGTCTAAAAGGTGCGCTTGCAGAGGTCCGCTATTTCACTATACTGGAGGGTGGTTGGCGTAGACC
>CAZHBB010000039.1:0-12657 GCA_964530185.1 uncultured Anaerolineales bacterium | reverse complement strand
GTGCGCTTGCAGAGGTCCGCTATTTCACTATACTGGAGGGTGGTTGGCGTAGACCACCCTTGGGAGGTGCTCGTGGTAGCAGGCAATGACACACTTCCTCTGAGCATTCGGGATTTGGCATTTCGCTATCGGATCCGCGACACCAACGCGATTGCGGACCTCTCTTTGGACCTCCACGAGGGTGAGTTATTGTTGGTGGCCGGCGTCAGTGGCTGTGGCAAGACGACGCTTATGCGCTGCATCAATGGCCTGATCCCTCGCAGTTATCGCGGTGAACTGTCTGGCTCCATCCACATCTTCGGTCGCGATGTCCGTCAGATGAAGATGGCGGAGCTTTCGCAACAGGTAGGAACGTTGCTTCAGGACCCTGAGCGCCAGATCGTGGGGAGCTATGTGCTCAACGAGGTTGCCTTTGGCCTGGAAAATCTGGGCCTGCCGCGGGCGGAGATCCTACGACGGGTCGATGAGACCCTGGATTATTTGGGGATCCTCCATCTGCGGGACCGTGAGACGTTTAACCTGTCAGGTGGTGAGAAGCAGAAAGTGGCTTTGGCAGGCGTATTAGCCATGCGACCGCGGATCCTGCTCCTCGATGAGCCTTTAGCGAGCCTGGACAGCGCGTCAGCTCAGGAGGCGCTGCGCCTGTTTCGACGTCTGGCTGATGAGGGGGTAGCGATCATGTTGGTGGAGCATCGGGTGGAGGACGTGCTCCAAATTGGCCCTGATGCTGTGCTCTACCTGCGTGAGGGACGCCCGGTGTACTACGGAGCGCCAGAGGGCTTGATGGCTGAAGTGGACTATCACGAGGTCAAGCTACCGGCACCTGTGGTTGTTGAGCGTGCCAGGCACGATCCCCCCATACAGTTTGAGCTGGCCGTCAAACCCAACGGCGCAGATCCTCTGATCCAGTTCGAGGACGTTTCTTTCCGCTATGCCGAGGACCTGCCTGATGTGCTGCACGATGTCTCGCTGACCATCCACAAAGGGGACGTAGTGGCGATCCTGGGCGCCAATGGCGCTGGCAAGACTACCCTGGTGAAACATGCGCTGGGCCTGCTCAAGCCAACGAAAGGGGCGGTGGCACTGGAGGGCCGCGATACGCGCGAGCTTTCGGTGGCTCAAGCAGCCCGTACGGTGGGCTATGTCTTCCAAAGTCCCTCCCAAATGCTCTTCGCGCCCACCGTACGGGAGGAGCTGGCCTTTGGACCACGCAACTTGGGTGCCAAACAGGAGGAGATCGCTGAGGCTGTAGTGTGGGCCTTGGAGGTGGTCCATATGTCAGAGTATGCCGATTCACCTCCACTGGCGCTCTCCTTTGGTCAGCAGAAGCGCATCAGTATCGCAGCGGTGCTGGCGATGCGCTCCCGTATCCTGGTGATGGACGAGCCCACGGCTGGGCAGGACTATTGGAATTACATGGCGTTCATGGACGCCATTCTGCAGATGCCGGGATTCGATGCCATTGTTTTCATCACTCACGATCTCGACCTGGCGATCAGCTACGCCAACCGTATTGTGCTGGTTAAGGATGGCGGAGTGGCGGCGGAAGGTCCACCCGAGGAGGTGCTGTTGGACGAGGGGCAACTCCTGGACTGTCGGGTGGTCCCGACCTCACTGTTGCGGCTCAATCGTGAAATGTTGCCGTTGACCGGGCGTTTCATGCGTGCTGAGCTTTTGGCGCACGCAGTGCATTGAGGAGTATCGGTTTGAGAGCATGAGTGTTTGGTCTTTAAATGCTGTGTCGGGATCGGGTTGGCTGTGTGACAGGGTCTCGTTTTGAGTGTGGTCAGGTCTTTATGGAGTAAGGAGGTGCAGGTATGGAAGAGAAGCGGTCACTTTGGGGGTTCGGTACGCGCGAGGTGGTCTATGCAGCGATTGGCGCCGCGCTCTACGGTGTCTTCTCCTGGGTTACGAACTTTGTGGGGCTGCCGGCTGCCGGCAACATCGCCCTGCGACCAGCCGTGGCGATTCCCATGTTCTTTGGTGTTGCCTTTGGCCCCCTGGTCGGGTTCATCTCAGGCTTCCTGGGCAATGTGCTTGGTGACTTCCTTTCGGGCTGGGGGTTCTGGTGGTACTGGGACCTGGGTAATGGCATCATGGGGCTCATCCCCGGGTTGATGGCACTGGGCATCACGTCCTACAAAGATACCGCAACGATCATCAAGGCAGAGATCCTGGTGGTCATCGGGGCTGCTGTGGGTATGCTTGTCCCCTCCCTGTTGGAGATCCCCTTCAGCGGGATCGACGTCAACACCGCCATCGTGGGGTATTGGCTGCCCGCGGCGTTGAGCGACATCGTCAACGGTCTGGTCCTGGTCCCCATTTTGATGGTGGCCTACGACGCAGTCGTCTCCAGATCTGGACGTTAGTTGAGGTAGTGATGACCGGCCCTGCCTCGGGTTTCAACCCGATCCGACGGCACGCATGAGGCGAATGGAGATCGGGGCAGGGCCGGATTTTCGGCCAGGAGTGTGAGCATGCTCGTCACATGGCGTTATCGTCCCCGTGGCAGCGTTATCGAGAAGCTAGATCCACGTGCACGCTGGATCTTCTCGTTCCTGGTGATGCTGTCACTGACCCAGTTCTGGGATATTCGGATCCTGCTTGGGCTCTTTGCCCTGGTGCTGGCCCAGTATGTACTGGCGCGCGTGACCTGGGCCGAAACACGACGGGCCTGGACCTTTGTCTTCATTTTGGTCTTCGGTATCGTGGCCCTGAACACGCTCTTCACCGGTCGGGGCGGCACGGCGGAGGTGCTCCATGGAGGGCATGTGCTGTGGCGCGTGGAGTTCCAGGTACTGGGTCTGAGGGTCCATCCGACCATCACTGTGGAGCGCGTCTGGTTCGCGGCCTCGCAGGTGGTGCGCATGCTCGCCATTTCGGGCCTTTTCCTGATCGTGCCCTACACCATGGACCCCCGCCAGTACGGCGCGACCTTCAGGCATATGGGGATACCAGATCGCTTCGCCTTCTCCATGGATCTGGCTTTCCGCTTCGTGCCCACGCTGGCACGGGACTTCAGTGTGACATTGGATGCACAGCGTGCCCGGGGTTACGAAGTGGAGAAGCTGGAGGGGGGGCTGATCGCACAGATCCGCAAGATGGCTCCACTGGTGGTGCCGGTGACGATGAACGCTATCCTGAGCGGCGAGGATATCACCAACGCCATGGACCTGCGTTGTTTTGGTGTTGGTGATCGCACCTGGATCTACGAGCTTCACTACCGACCTCGTGACTATGCCCTGATCGGCCTGAGCGTGGTGATCTTCGTTGGCGCCCTGGTGTTGCGCTATGGACTGCACCTGGGGGGCTTCTGGCTGCCTGCCTGGGCTTTGGACTGGGCCGCGGGCTAGGTTGATCCCCTGGACGGGAGTGTGGGAACGGTGTCTATGTCTATGCCTGTAGGTCAGATTGCGGAGAATCTTCGCACAGTGCGCGAGCGAATCGGCGAGGCATGCCTGCGGGTAGCGCGGGATCCGCGCGAGGTGACGTTGGTCGCGGTGACCAAGACCTTTCCTCTATGCTACATTCAGGAGGCCTGGGAGGCCGGGCAGCGCGACTTCGGTGAGAATCGTCCTGAGGAGGGAGCCCCCAAGATCGAGGCCATGACGCACTGGCTGGCTGAGCAAAAAGGAGGTGCGGCTACGGGACCCCGCCGGCCCATCTGGCACATGATCGGGCATGTGCAACGTCGAAAGGCTGGTTTGGTCGTGGCTCACTTTGACTTGGTCCATTCGGTGGACCGTCTCAAGCTGGCCCAGAGGCTGAGTCGGTTGGCGCTCGGGGCAGACCGTCAGCTTCCCGTGCTGGTTGAGTGTAACGTCTCGGGGGAGGCCACTAAGTACGGCTATCAGCTTGCCGACTGGCAGGAACGGCCGGAGATCCTCCAGAGCTTTGTGGAAGAGATGGCAGGCCTGCTTGCGCTGCCCGGCCTCAAAGTGATGGGCCTGATGACGGTGGCTCCCTGGCTGGATGACCCGGAGATGGTACGGCCTGTCTTCGCCTCGTTGCGCGCGTTGCGTGATGCATTGCAGGAGCGCTTACCCGGGGTCTCCTGGCAGCATCTCTCCATGGGTATGAGTGATGACTTCGAGGTGGCAATTGAGGAAGGGGCGACCATGGTGCGCCTAGGGCGTGCGATTTTTGGCCCACGCCCGGTTTCCCCTGGAGCATAGCGGATATCAGGGCGGCTGTCGAGCATAATGTGACGGAGCAGGAGTGGTGATGGGATTGGGAATAGGGTTGGCTGCGGTGATGAATGGGATAGACTTGATCCTGGGCTTGATCGGCCTGTCGTTGATCTTGCGTTTTATCGTGGTGCTCTTCCGTTTGCGCCGGAGCCACCCGCTGTGGCGTGCTGTGGTGAAACTCACCGATCCGTTCCTGGCCTTTACCTATCGCATCCTGGGCCTTCCGATGGCCCGTGCCCCTTACGGCGGTGCCCTGGGGCCATCATCCTCGGAGTTGGTGGGGGTGCTGGCTGCACTGCTGTTGCTCTGGGTGGTTCGCACACTGATCGTGGCGCTGTTCCGCTTGGCGCTGGTGATCCCGGGGGTGATCGCCCATCCGCTCAGCGGGCTGGGCAGTTTGCTGCAGTATCTGGTGATCCTGGCCTTCGATCTCTACGGCCTGGCGTTGCTGGTCAGGGTGCTCTTTTCCTGGCTCCGTGTGCCCTATACCTCGCGCCTGATGCGTGTGCTCTGGGACATCACCGAGCCGGTGTTGGCACCCTTGCGCAGGGTGTTGCCGCCTTGGGGCGGGATCGATTTCTCCCCGTTAATCGCTTTCTTCCTGCTGCGCTTGTTGGAGCAGTTCGTGTTGAGCATCCTCTCCTGGATTTTCTAGGCCTGAGCTATAGAGAGCTGACGAAGCGGTGGATGCGTTGCAGCCCCTCCTTCAGGGTTTCGGTATCGGTGGCGTAAGAGATCCGGACGTTGGTGTCAGAGCCAAAGGCGCGACCAGGAACCGTGGCGACGTGCATTGTCTCCAGCAGGCGCTCACAGAAGCTCATGGAGTCGAGCCCTGTGGCACGGATATTGGGGAAGACATAGAAGGCCCCGTGGGGAGTGGCGCAGGAGATGCCGGGGATCGCGCGTAGCTCGGCCAGCACCAGGTTGCGCCGCGCCTGAAAGGCGGTGCGCATGGCTTCGATGGTTCCCTCCAGCCCCTCAAAGGCCGCCAACGCTCCGTGTTGGGCGAAGGTATTGGCACCTGAGGTGCTGTGCGATTGGATGGCCGCTGCCGCCTGGATGACCTCGCGGGGACCTGCTGCATAGCCCAGCCGCCAGCCGGTGGCTGCATAGGCCTTGCTGAAGCCATTGCAGGTGATGGTGTGGCTGAAGATCGACGGCCCCAGACTACCCAGGCTCACGTGCTGATAGCCGTCGTAGGTCAGCTTTTCGTAAATCTCATCGGCGATGACCACAAGATCATAGGTCACGATAACCTCGGCCAGGGCTGCGAGCTCTTCACGGGTGTAAACCGTGCCGGTGGGGTTGGCAGGCGTGTTGAGGATGAGCGCGCGGGTGCGGGGCGTGATGGCAGCGCATAGCTGCTCAGGCGTGATCTTGAAGTCGGTAGACTCATCCGTGGGCAGGAAGCGTGGCGTGGCGCCCGATAGTTTGACCATCTCAGGGTAGGAGACCCAGGCTGGGGTGGGGATAAGGCACTCGTCCCCCACATCCAGCAGGGTAAGCAGGACGTTGAAAAGCGCCTGCTTGCCGCCAGTGGTCACCAACACCTGGTCGGGGGTGTAGGGGAGATCATTCTCCCGCTGAAGCTTCTCGGCGATCCTGGCGCGGAGCTCTGGCAACCCAGCGGTCGGCGTGTATTTGGTCTTTCCGGCGTCCAGGGCATCTTTAGCGGCCTGGCGCATGGGCGCCGGGGTGATGAAATCGGGCTCTCCTGTGCTGAAGTCGCACACATCGACCCCCGCGGCCTTCAGCGCTTTGGCGCGGCTGGCGATAGCAAAGGTCATGGAGGGGGAGATTCTGTCGACACGATCGGCAAGCTTGATCACTTGGGTCTCCTCGGATAGGATGTTGCGCACTGGATACTGTTATTCTACCTGACGGTCTGGCGGATGCAATGGAAGATAGTAGCGATGGGATGCTGTGCGCAGGCATAGTTTGGGCATCTCAAACGTCTGGTGGCCCGCCGACCTGTCTGTGCTCTGACCCTCAGATTGGGTAGTCACATGGAGATATGACGATGGAACTGCCCCGCGTGTCCGGACTGACGAGTTGGGTCGCCGCTGTGCCCTTGATGCAGGCGGGCTATCATCTGGACCTGTTGGGGCGGGTGGCCGCCTTGCGTGAGAGCCACACTATCTATCCCCCACAGGCGCAGGTCTTCCGGTCGCTGGAACTGACGCCGTTCGAATCGGTTGCCGTCGTCATCGTCGGGCAGGATCCTTATCATGGACCGGGACAGGCCCATGGACTGGCCTTTTCCGTGCCGCGCGGCGTGAGACCGCCGCCCTCGCTACGCAACATCCTGCGCGAGGTGGCTGAGGACTGTTATGATGGGGAGGCGCCCGACGTCGATCCTGATCTCACCCGTTGGGCAGTACAGGGTGTGCTGCTGCTCAACGCGCTCCTCACAGTGGAGGCCGGGAGGCCAGGTTCCCATCGCGCTCTGGGGTGGGAGAGGCTGACCGACGCGATCATCGTCCAGCTCAGTGCCCAGCGCGACCACCTGGTTTTCATGCTGTGGGGGCGTTACGCTCAGGCAAAGGTCGCCCTGGTGGACCCTGCCCGACACCTCGTTCTGCGAGCATCCCATCCTTCGCCGCTCTCGGCCCGTCGGGGGTTCCTGGGATGTCGTCACTTCTCACGCGCTAATGCCTATCTCCAGACGCATGGGAGGACGCCTGTGGTCTGGTGATGGTCCACGCAACCTGCGGCGGGCCGCTGCGTAGTAGACACAGCGGCGGATCTTGGTCGGGCGCTGCCAGGTCCTAGTTGCTGAAAGGTGGGGGATTTCGTATAATAGAAAGAAGGAGGGTCATTCTGATATGATTGAAGGGCTCCTGGATCTGTCATCGGCTTTTGGTCTTTCGACGTCGGCGGGCCTCAATGCCTACATCCCCATGCTGATGTTAGCCCTGCTGGGACGCTTTACCTCTTTGGTGGAGCTCGAGGCGCCCTGGGATGCCCTGACGAGCTGGTGGGTTATCGGACTCTTGGCCGCGTTGTTGGCCGTCGAAGAGCTGGCGGATAAGATCCCCGCCGTGGACACGGCTAATGATGTAGTCCAGACTTTGATCCGTCCCACCGCTGGTGCTATTCTCTTCGCCGCGACTACGCAACGTACCATTCACCTGCATCCTCTACTGGCCTTTGCCTGTGGGCTGCTTCTGGCGGGTGGTGTGCACGCCGTGAAGGCCGGCGCGCGCCCTGCGCTGACCGCGATCTCGGCAGGGACGGCCAATCCAGTCGTCAGTACGATCGAGGATGCGGTGTCTGCCCTCACCTCTCTGGTGTCTCTGCTCTTTCCTTATCTGGTCGTTGCGTGGGTGGCGTTGCTGATCCTGCTGGTGGTTCTGATCCTGCGTTGGCGACGACAGCGGTTGGTTGCCCATGGCCGCTAGACACGGATCGAATCGGCCTGATGGTGGTCCATGACGGTGAGCTGACAGTGCAAGGAGGACGCAATGGAATCGGGTGACAATCGCAAGACCTGGCTGATCGTAGTTATTGTGCTCGCTGTGTTGCTCTTATGTTGTTGTGCGGTGTTGGTGGCAGGTTGGTTCTTGGGTGATCCAATTCTCGAGATGCTACGGGAGATGGGTTTCAACATCAACCTGCATTTGCTGGGCTGAACAACGGCTCAGGTAGCACTCTGACGCAAGAACCTGATTGATCAGGAAAGGAGAGGCATGATGTTGGAGGAATCATCCGCAAACGAAGAGGAATGGTCGGAATCTGAAGCTGCGGCTGAGGTCCCCGAGTCGGGGGCAGAGGTCCTCACTCCGCCGCCCTTGCCCGAGTCGCAGGCAGAGGAAGGGACGGTAGTGATTTCCCCTGCTGCATCGGAAGGGGAACCGACGGAGGGACCTGAGGGTGGTGCCGTGGTGATCACCCCCGCTGCTTCTGAGGGAGAGGAGGCGCCGGAGCCAGAGGTTCCCAGCCCGTTCGAGGAGGTCGAGGTCGAGGGCGTCGCGGAGCCGGCCGCCGAAGCCGTGGTGGCTACATCGGCAGAGGTGGTCTCTGGAGGGACAGCCCCGGCTCCCAAAGCTCCCGGGCCGCCCGAAGGGAAGAAGAAGGACAACACGCTTCTGATCGTCATCATCGTGGTTGCGGTGCTTCTGCTTTTGTGTTGCTGTTGCATC
Organism: uncultured Anaerolineales bacterium; assembly: GCA_964530185.1. Lineage (GTDB taxonomy): Bacteria > Chloroflexota > Anaerolineae > B4-G1 > SLSP01 > PWVB01. The sequence goes on along the minus strand of CAZHBB010000039.1, from coordinate 4,325 downwards.
GTGGGCGGCGTGATTGTGGCGGGTCTCTTGGAAGAGACCGGGCAGAGCATGGGGGCATTGCTCTCGGCGGTCAACGGACTGATCTAAGCCTGAGCCGACTGTACAGAGCAAAAACACCCCGCGGGCGGTGGCCCGTGGGGTGTTTGTTCGTTATAATGCAGCTTACCATGGCAGCGAACGAGGCAATCCAGGATAAACTCAAAGCGTTGCCCAGGAGCCCAGGCGTCTACCTGATGCGTGATGCCCGAGGGCAGGTCATCTACGTGGGTAAGGCGATCAACTTGGCCCACCGGGTGCGCTCCTACTTCCATGCCTCAGCCCGGGAGAATCCTAAGGTGCGGCGGCTGGCGGTGGAGGTCGCGGACCTTGAGTGGATCGTGACGCAGTCCGAGGTCGAGGCGCTGATCTTGGAGGCCAACCTGATCAAGCGCTACCGGCCGCGCTTCAACGTCCGTCTGAAAGACGATAAGCGCTATCCGTACCTTAAGGTCACGGCTGAGGATTTCCCCAAGGTCCTCATCACGCGGCGGATGACGCAGGACGGGGGTCGTTATTTCGGCCCCTACACCTCGAGCAGTGCACTGAGGGAGACGTTGGATCTACTGCGGCGCCTCTTCCCTTTCCGCACCTGTGACCGTGAGATCACCGGGCAAGACCGCCGGGCTTGTCTCTATGCCGACCTTAAACTGTGTACTGCCCCTTGCATCGGCGCCGTGGACAAGGTGCAATACCAGGCGGTGATCGAGCAATTGATCCGCTTTATGGGCGGGGAGACCGAAGAGGTCATGGCCGAGTTACGGCGGCAGATCGATGAGGCTGCCGGTGCGCTACAGTTTGAGCGGGCAGCGCAGCTTCGGGATCGCTATCAGGCGCTCCAGTTGGTGATGGAGCGCCAGCGCGTGATCACTACCGCGGCTGTCAACCAGGACGTCATCGCACTGGCCCGCGATGATGGCAACGCCTGTGTAGAGGTCTTCTTCGTCCGCAACGGCAAGTTGCTGGGGCGGGAGTACTTCGTCATGGAAGGGAGCGGCGGAGAGGAGACCGAGGAGATCGTAGCAGCTTTTCTGAAGCAATTTTACACCGAGGCCGCCTCGGTGCCGCAGGAGATCCTTCTGCCAGCCCAGATCGCCGAGGCTGCTGTGCTGGAGCAGTGGTTGCGTACCAAGCGCGGCGATGTGGTCTACCTCACGGTTCCGCATGAGGGTACAGGCCGTGACCTCCTGGAGCTTGCTTCGACCAATGCAGCCGAGACTTTGCGTGTGCTCAAGGCCCAGTGGGAGATGGATAAACACCGCAGTGAGGTGGCTCTACAGGAGCTGGCGGAGCACCTGGCGCTTCCGCGTCCACCGGTGCGCATCGAATGCTACGACATCTCTACGACGCAGGGTGTGGAGGTGGTGGGGAGCATGATCGTCTTTGAGCATGGCTCCCCCAAGAAGAGCCATTACCGGCGATTCAAGATCCGGGACGTGCGTGGACAGGATGATTTCGCCAGTATGCGTGAGGTGCTTGAGCGCCGCTTTGAACGTTGGCGGCAGCTCCAGAGCGGTGCGCTGAAGGGGGTGCGAGGTAGCCAGGCCTGGGCCAAGTTGCCTGACCTGCTGGTGGTGGATGGCGGCAAAGGTCAGTTAGGCGTGGCGGTCGAGGTCCTGCAGCGCTTTGAGCTGCAGGACCGGGTACCGGTGATTGGCCTGGCCAAGCGCTATGAGGAGGTATTCTTGCCGGGCCGCCGTGAGCCAGTACGTCTGCCGGAGACGGCGCCGGGGCTCCTGCTGCTCCAACGGGTGCGGGATGAGGCCCACCGCTTCGCCATCACCTATCATCGCCAGCGACGCCGTAAGGTAGGGCTGGCATCGCAGATCGATGAGATCCCGGGGATCGGGCCGGTGCGACGCAAGGCCTTGTTGAAGCGCTTTGGGTCACTCCATGGGATTAGAGCGGCGAGCGTCTCTGAGCTGATGGAGGTGCCTGGCATCTCACGTGTGCTGGCGGAGCAGATCCGGGCGCACTTTGACCGACAGGCCCGCGCTGAGGATGAGGAGACTGCGGAGGCATTGGAGACGGAGGGTATGTCCTGACCCCTATCCTGGTACTATCTGGCCAGCGTTTCAGTCCGTGGGTCCGTGGCATGAAAAGCCCGCAGCCACCAGGGCTGCAGGCCTCTCAGTGATCGTGACCGATCTGATGCCGACTACTCCAATGCGTGGGTGGCGATAGCTTCCTGCGCTCGGTCGATGAAGGCCTGAATTTCCATCGCACCCAGGTTTTTGCCGCTGCGCAACCGTACCGCCACCGTGTTGCTCTCCACCTCGCGATCTCCAACGACCAACATATAAGGGATCTTCATCAACTGCGCATCGCGGATCTTGGCATTCATGCGGGAGGAGGAGGCATCGGTGGTAACCCGCAGATTGGCCTGCCGCAGCGTGGCCTCAACCTGTCGGGCATACTCGATGTGCCGGTCGGCGATGGGGATGAGCCGTACCTGTTCGGGGCAGAGCCAGACCGGGAAAGCGCCGGCATAATGCTCCACCAGGATGCCGAAGAAGCGCTCGAGGGACCCTAGCAGCGCGCGATGGACCATGTAGGGGCGGTGTTCTGCTCCGTCCTCTCCCACGTAGGTCATGTCGAAGCGCTCGGGGAGATTGAAGTCGAACTGGATGGTCGTGAGCTGCCAGGAGCGGCCCAGCGCGTCTTTGACGTGCAGGTCGATCTTGGGGCCGTAGAAAGCGCCGCCACCCTCATCCACCTCGTAGTTCAATTCCTCGGCCTCCAGGGCCCGTCGGAGCGAGGCCTGGGCCTGCTCCCAACGGGCCGGATCGCCGACGGCCTTCTCGGGCCGCGTCGAAAGGTAAGCCTGGAAATCCTCAAAGCCAAAGGCACGCAGGATGGAGAGCGAAAAACGCAGGACGCGCAGGATCTCGTCCTCAATCTGTTCCGGGGTGCAGATGATGTGGGCGTCGTCCTGGGTAAACCCCCGTACCCGCATCAGGCCATGGAGCACGCCACTCTTCTCGTACCGATAGACCGTGCCCAACTCAGCCCAGCGCAGCGGCAGCTCGCGATAAGAACGCAGGGCCGTCTTGTAGATCAAGATGTGGAACGGGCAGTTCATGGGCTTCAGGTAGTAGTCCTGCCCGTCGATGTCCATCGGCGCGTACATGCTGTCCTTGTAGAACTCGAGATGCCCAGAGGTCTCCCACAGCCATGCCTTGCCGATGTGCGGTGTGTAGACGAAGTCATACCCGCCTTCCAGGTGACGATCGCGCCAGAAGTCCTCGATGGTCTTGCGGATCAGGGCACCACGGGGATGCCAGTAGGCCAGGCCGGGGCCGGCCTCCTCATGGAAGGAGATCAGGTCGAGATCGCGGATCAGCCGGCGATGATCGCGCTTCCTTGCCTCCTCCAGCCACGCCAGGTACTGCCGCAATTCCTTGGGCGTGCGCCAGGCCGTCCCATAGATGCGCTGCAACATAGGGCGGTTGGCATCGCCGCGCCAGTAGGCCCCAGCGACGTTGAGCAGCTTGACGGCTTCGGGATTGATCTCACGTGAGTTGGCGACGTGGGGCCCACGACAGAGATCGACGAAGTCGCCGGAACGGTAGATCGAGAGCCTGGGCGGCTCGGCGGACTTCTCCCCGTATTCGTCCGTCCCCTGCTGCAGGATGTCATCGATCAGCTCCAGCTTATAGGGCTGATCGGCGAACAGCTCACGGCCCTGCTCTGGCGTGATCTCCTGGTATTCGAAGTCCACGTGTTGCTGGATGAGCTCCTTCATGCGGGCCTCGATCTCCTCCAGATCCTCCTGGGTGAGCGGGCGGGGCAGGTCGAAGTCGTAGTAGAATCCGTGCTCGATCGGTGGCCCGATGGCGATCTTCGCTTCGGGGAACTTCTCCAGTACGGCGGCCGCCATGAGGTGGGCGGCTGAGTGGCGGATCTTGTACAGCTCACTCTTGCGGTAGCTCTCAGGGTCCATCGATTCCATTGTTCTCGTCCTCTCTCTATGAATAATCCCTTGGATGCCAAAGCGCCCTGCTCCTCTTGGGACGCAGGGCGCGCGGTTCCACCCAAGTTCCTGAGCCTGGGCTCAGGCACTCTCCTCGCGCTAACGGGCGAACCCGGGATGTCATACTGGGTCCTACTGACCGTTCCGACATCCGCTCCCGGGGGGTTTTCGCCGGGTTCACGTGTGGAGGCTCTCAGTCTATGGCCATCCTTCCCTGTCACGCTCTGCCGGTTACTCGTCCCGGTCCACGCTTTAACCTATCCTATGTTGCCATTATAGGGATAAATACCGGGATTGTCAAGGATTTCGTTGTTCC